>JBAUOI010000178.1:0-3136 GCA_049579665.1 Methyloceanibacter sp. | reverse complement strand
GCATGGTGACGTCGCCTGCCGGGCCCATCGCGACGCGGTGGTCTGTGAGACGGATTCGGAGATTTAGCCGTTGGCCATGTCGAGCGCGGGCATGGCGGTGCGCCGTGACTTTCGACACGGGAAGACGATCTGCCCGACCAAGCTTGTCGGCACCGGCGTTGCCGTGCCGAAGCTCGTCGGCCGCTGCCGCTCCGGCATGTGGTAGGTGCCAAAGAGAATGTCCCACAGCGGCAATAGCCCGGCGAAGTTCTTGTCGCGGGCCTGGGTCTCGTCGGTGTGGTGCCAGCGGTGGAAGCGTGGTGACGCGATCAGCGCACGGAACGGCCCCCAATCCCAATCGACATTGGCGTGAACCAGGATTGCCATCAGCGTCAGCACCGGCACGATCCCGGCGACCGCCACCGGCGCGAAGCCGAGCGCGAGCACGGGCAGCATGCCCGCCACCCGCATCACCGCGTCGTTGACCGGATGCAGCCGCACCGCCGAGAGCCAATCGAGATCGACGGAAGAATGGTGGACGGCATGAAAGGCCCACAGCCGCCGCCCGTGAAAAGCGCGGTGCATCCAATAGCCGACGAAGTCGCCGATCAGCAGAATGCCGAGGGCCTGGACCCATGGGGAGGCGGGACAGAGGTCCGAAGCCGTGCAGCAGAAGGTCCTTGTCCAGCTTGCCGTAGACGATAATGGTGAAAGGAATGGCGATGGCCGCGACGCAAATGCGCGTGATGGCCTTGGTGACGAACGGCGTGAACAGCCAATAGGCGCTGTCGGTGAGGAGACCACGCCTGAAGACTGGCAGGCGCCGCTCGCGCGATCGGAATAGCTCGATCACGCGAAACACGATGAAGAGAAGGACGAACGCAATACCCAATCCCCAAAGCGTCGGGCCTTGCTCTTGCATTGGGCTTCACCCCAGCTTGCGGTTCGGCTTAAGCAAATCCGCAGAGTGTGTGAAGAGTAAGGCCGCGCTTAGAAACGCGCGCGACAGAGCCTGGTGCCTCAGCCCTTTTCGATCAGCACGGCGCGGAAGTCGTTGACATTGGTCAGCGTGGGCCCGGTGACGAGCAGGTCGCCGATCGCGTTGAAGAAGGTCCAGGGATCGTTGGCGGCGAGCATCGCCTTGGCGTTGATCCCGGCCTTGGCGGCACGAGCGAGGGTATCCGGATAGATCAGCGCGCCGGCATTGTCCTCGCTGCCATCCACGCCGTCCGTATCCCCAGCAAGGGCATAAATGCCCTTCATGCCGTCGAGCGCGATGGCGAGCGCGAGCAGGAACTCGGTGTTGCGCCCGCCTTTGCCTTTGCCCTTCAGCGTGATCGTGGTCTCGCCGCCCGAGATCAGCACGCAGGGCGGCTGCTCCGGCTGCCCGCGCAGCGCGCATTGCCGCGCGATACCGGCATGCACCAGCGCCACGTCGCGCGACTCGCCCTCGATCGAATCGCCGAGGATGACGGGCTTGACGCCCCCCTTGCGCGCGACCTCGGCAGCGGCCTCGAGCGAGGCCTGCGGCGTGGCGATCATGATGTTCTCGACGGCCGTCAGCCGCTTGTCACCGGGCTTCGGCGTCTCGTCGGCTTTGTGCAAGCGTTCGAGCACGGCCTTAGGCACGTCGATCCCATACTTCTCGATGATGCCGAGCGCCTCTTTATTGGTGGAGGGGTCCGGCACGGTCGGGCCTGAGGCGATGATCGAGGGATCGTCGCCCGGCACGTCGGAGATCATCAGCGCGACGACCTTGGCGGGCGCCGCCGCCGCGGCGAGCCTCCCGCCTTTGATGGCCGAGAGATGCTTCCGCACCGTGTTCATCTCCGCGATGGTCGCGCCCGACTTGAGCAGCGCCTTGTTCACCGCCTGCTTGTCTTCCAGCGTGAGTCCCTCGGGCGGCAGCGCGAGCAGGGCGGAGCCGCCGCCTGAAATCAGGCACAGCACGAGGTCGTCGGCAGTCAACCCTTGCACCAATTCGAGAATGCGCCGCGCCGCCTCGCGCCCCGCGGCGTCGGGCACCGGATGCGCGGCCTCGACCACTTCGAGCCGGCTCGTGGGCACGCGATAGCCGTAGCGTGTCACCACCAGCCCCTCGATCGGCCCCTCCCAGGCATCTTCAAGCGCCTTGGCCATCGCGCCGGACGCCTTGCCGGCGCCGATCACGATGGTGCGCCCCTTAGGCCGTTTGGGCAGAAAAGCCGGGATGCACAGCGATGGCAGCGCGGCCTCCACCGCGGCCTGGAACATGGCTTTGAGCAGCACTTCGGGCGACATTGTCGCTTGTCCTCCCCCTTGCGGCCGATGAAACTGCACAGACGATTGCAATAAGGCAAGCGAATGAATTACTTTGCCCATTCCTTTTGCAAGCCAAGTCGCACCGCCCGGAGACCAAGGAGTTATGTCAGTACAACCGCGTGAAACTGCCGAAAAACCGGGCAGGCGTTCAGACGAGCAACATAAGAATCCCAAGTCAGATATCGAGATCAGCCAGGCCGCCAAGATGCGGCCGATCCTAAGTGGCGAAGGATAAGCTTGGTATCGACGCCGAGGACCTGATCCCTTACGGCCATTACAAGGCCAAGGTCTCGCTCGACTACATCGCCTCGCTCAAGGGCAAGCCCGACGGCAAGCTTATCCTCGTTACCGCCATCACCCCGACCCCTGCCGGCGAGGGCAAGACCACGACCACGGTCGGTCTCGGCGATGCGCTGAACGACATCGGCAAGAAGGCCATCATCTGCATTCGAGAGCCTTCGCTCGGCCCCTGCTTCGGGGTGAAGGGCGGCGCTGCCGGCGGCGGCTACGCGCAGGTCGTGCCCATGGAGGACATCAACCTCCATTTCACCGGCGACTTCCACGCGATCGGCGCCGCCAACAATCTGCTGGCGGCTCTGATCGACAATCATGTCTATTGGGGCAACAAGCTCGACATCGACACCCGCCGTGTCACCTGGCGCCGGGCCGTCGACATGAACGACCGGGCACTGCGCTCGATCGTCACCTCGCTCGGCGGCGCCGCCAACGGCTTCCCCCGCGAGGCCGGCTTCGACATCACGGTAGCCTCGGAGGTGATGGCGATCTTCTGCCTGGCATCAGACCTCACCGATCTCCAGCGGCGGCTCGGCCAGATCCAGATCGGCCAGACCCGCGA
>JBAUOI010000177.1:0-4753 GCA_049579665.1 Methyloceanibacter sp. | reverse complement strand
GACTATTTGGCCGCCTAGCATGGTGGGAAACTCGCTCCGAACTGCGTCCACATGACCCGCGGCGCAATAGGAACACAAAACCGCCGACCAATTGTGTGGTCATCGCCTATGAAACGGCAGCAGAGCTCGACCGACAGCTCACGCAAGTTAGCTGCCGCATCACGAACGTCGCTCGCCTAAGACAAGCCTGAGCGATCTCAGAGCGCAAAGCAGCCGCTCAAACAGGCTGTTGAGTATCGCGACGAGCTCATGCGGCGGATCGATAGCCAAGATCTTGTCTTTGACGCCTGGGTGGGACACTACAAACACCAACCCAAGTCATCGCGCAGGCCAATGTCTCTCGCTCGGGCCAGTGTTTGTTTCCCGAGGGGTATCATCCCATTCATGTTCCCTACTGGTCCCACACGCCTCATCACGAAGTTTGAGTATCTTGCGGTACCGGCATCGAGGGGAGGGGCGACTTCCAACCCAAGCTCGACTACACGTCGGGGTCCGGCGAATGATGTGAAAGGAAGCCAATGGCCAAGAACACGATTTGCCTATGGTACGACAAGGACGCCGAGACTGCTGCCCGCTTTTACGCAGAGACCTTTCCTGACAGCGCGGTAGGTGCCGTGCACCGTGCACCCAGTGACTACCCGTCCGGACAGGAGGGCGACGTGCTGACGGTCGAATTCACAGTCGCCGGCGTCCCTTGTCTCGGCCTCAACGGCGGTCCCGCATTCACGCACAACGAAGCCTTCTCATTCCAGATTGCTACCGATGATCAGCAAGAGACCGACCGCTACTGGAACGCCATCGTCGGCAATGGCGGTCAGGAGAGCCAGTGCGGCTGGTGCAAAGACAAGTGGGGTGTTTCCTGGCAAATCACGCCCCGCGTGCTGACCGAGGCGCTAGCGGCTGGCGGCGATGAAGCAAAACGCGCGTTTGATGTGATGATGGGCATGAAGAAGATCGACGTCGCCGCGATCAAGGCAGCGCGGCAGCGCGGTTAATCGAAGCCCTCGCGCTCCTCAGCAATTTCAGCTCGCCAGCTGCCTTCCCGGCAACTGCTTATCGGTTCCTTTGCGCCCGCGCGGAGCGCTAGGTTGGCGGCTCACCGAGAAGCCGCTGTTGGGGCGTGCGGGGCGGGCCTCAGGGAGGAGGTTCATGAACTCCATTCCCCACTGGCAGCAACGGGGAAATGGCCCGACACCTCGTTGAAACACCCCCGTGCGTTGGCGGGGCGTCGGGCCGACCAGCCAGGGAGGCATGCTGGTAACAAAAACAGTGCGCGCAACTCAGGCCGTTCTTAGGGCAAACATGCCTCACATCGCCTGGTTTGCCTTCCTCTTGGCGTAATTGGGTCGCTTCTTGGTGTTGGTTCAATCTGCGGTAGATGCGTGGGAGGTTGTTATGCGTCGAACCAAGAGAGCATCAAAGAAACGCGGCCAGTTGGCGAGGGAAGCGCAAGACACGGAAACAAGGATTGAACGGCTATACCAGGACACAGCAACGGCTGGGTTCAAGGCGATGTCCCGCCCTTCCGTCAGTGAGTTCAATGATGGCTTTCGGCAAATTGCCGAGGAGGTGAACTCGTATTCTGTGCGGTCGCTGGAGCAAGTATTTCATGCGTGGCAGGAGTTTCTCGACGCCGGACCACTTCGGCAGGTTTTTGAGCTTCAGGCACAGTATGTTCAAAATGCCCAGAACGCATATGAGGCTTACGTCGACGAAGTCTCTCGGCTTGGGGAAATGTATGTGGATGTAGCCCGGCGCGTTTCAAAACCTTTGGCGCTGCCTAAACGGACAAAATGAGCTAGTTCGTACCAGGAACAATTTTCCTGTGTAACTTGTCTCTGCGCTGTGTCGCGCGTCCAAGCAGGAACCAAGCGCCAAAGTGGCGGTTATTGAAAACAGCGCAGCCCCACCGTCCCTGCGGTAGCCCCCCAAAGGTGCTGCGCAAGTCTAGGCATTGAGGGGCGTCGGTGTCGTGACCCGACGCCCCTTTTTGTTGCTTTCGGCAACGTCGCCAAGTTCGCAATGTTGCTACCGATGCGCAGAGCAGCGGCCGACCACGCTTTATCTACATACTGCGCGAGCGCCGTAGTGACGCGCCCTTCACCGAGGAGCAACTCAACGCCATCCGCGGGAGTTTGACCGCCGAGGAATATCGGTGGAAGCTCATCCGGGACGATTAAGATTGAGGTGTGCCATGGCATTGGTAGCGATGTTTGTCGTCTCGGGTATCATATTCAGCGCGACCCCGGCATTAGCCGCCCCGCAATGGGTCGAGGATCTCTGCTGGTATCATGCCAATCGCGTTCTTCCGGCGCTCGATCAGAGAGAAAGAGAAGCCTACATTGCCAACTGCATAGCTGACTGGATCGCTGGATCACCGCCACCACCGCGGGGCAGCAAGAACACAAACCGGTTCAGATACTGATCGGCCCGCTGATCCAGGAATTGGCCTCGGGGATCAGTTACCCGCGCGCCGACCGAGCGGCTTTTGCAGCACGTCATCGATCCGCCAAGGCTTAACCGATTGCAGCGGCCCGCCACACTCCCAACTCGCGATGGTGAGCCCGAGCGAGATGCGGGGCAGATAGGAGATCGGCCGCAGCCGGATCACGCGGCAGCGGGAGCGGCAAAGTCTTCGATTGTGGCATGCAGCGGATTGGGCTCCCCCTATCGATTCACCGCACGCTAAAGCAAAAAGGGCACCCGCCGAAACGAGCGCCTGAGTGTTATGGTGAGGAATGCCACGGTTCGACAATTCTTGATGAGACACCTATGAAGTTAGTGGCGATAGCCTATTTGGCTTTGATGGTCGCGACGCCCGCTGTCGCTGCCTCACCGGAGATCGAGAATTACTGTTGGGCCCAGGCCGCCAGATCTGGTTCAACGGGAGAGGTGACAGGGAACACTTCATCGCTAATTGCATAGCCGACAAAACGCCGACGCCGCCAGCGAAGCGAAGCTCAAACAAAAAGCCCCGCTAGGGACGGGGCTGAGTTGCGATATGGAGACTTCTGGAAACGAGTAATTATAAATGCCGTCTCACAAATCGGATGTCGCTTTCCGGCATCACTGGCGGGCAAAAAGAAAGCCCTGGCTGTACTCACGCACAGGGCCTAGAACTGGAAGGCGAACGGTCTAACGGGTCAGTCAGACCGTCCGCTCTAAAACGTGTGCTGGGCAGCGTGGTTCCATAGAAAAGGGCACCCGCCGAAGCCAGCGCCCCTATCTGGCCACGCTGCGGACTGACAGTGCCGTATCATGGGCCGATGCCATAACTGCGACCAAGAACTCATCGAGATAGACAATCACGGTCAGCGCCTAACCGGCTGCTTGACGTGCAATCTGTGGTCAACCGAAAACGGCGAAGGCTGGATCAGGCTATCGGCAGAAGATCTGCGAGCCCTGTATCAGTTAAGGCACGGCGGTAACCGCTGACGCTCAAGCGCAAAGGAAAAGCCCTGCACTTATGGGGGGCGCAGGGCTTCCGGCTCCGCTCTCCCCTAGGGGAACCTAGGGCAGGAATGCGTCTGCCCACGGGTGAAGCATACATGCCGAGAAATCCGAAACGTCGACGCTTTGGATGTACCCCGGCGCAAAAAGGGCGCCCGCCGAAGTCACCGCCTGCCATGAGGGCGATTGCCGAGCGTGGCCTATGGAGTAATGAGTGACCGAGTAAAGCTTGCCTGCGCGATCGCCGCCCGCACCAAGCCGCGCTTCATCGAGATACCGCGCGAGAGGGCGGCGTGAAGGTGCCCTTCACCGATGAGCAACTCGACGCGGCGGCATGACCGCCGACGAATACCGCTGGCACCTGATTAGGAAATTCGGCGAGTAATCAGCCACGGCGCCCGAGCGGCTTGAAGGTTCTTGTCCCCACACAAAAAAGAGCCCCGCGGCAAGCTCATGCGCGGGGCTCAAGCCAGTCCAATCCGGCAGGATGCCAAGGGGAGGACGGGATGCTGCCGGACTGCGGAGGGCTGTGAATAATCAGAATCGGATTGCGAGCCTCAAAGCCGTCGAACTTGCGCTTTTGACAAAAGGCAAATAGCGCCGCACCCCTGCCGCACCCCGGGGGTTTTGGGATCGATGGCGAAAGGGGCTAAGCGCTTGGATTATTTGGCTCCCCGGGCCGGACTCGAACCAGCGGTTAACAGCCGCTACTCACCGCTGTTTTCGCTTCCCTTAGAGCAGGCGAGTTCTTCGGCCACTCCCACGTGTGTCCTGGTTTGTGCAACTTCGCCAGTTCGGGATTCTTCTTTGCGTCGCGCGCGGCGAGGCGAAGCCTCTCGCGCGCTTCACGCGGATCCACCTTCAGTTCGGTGCACAGCTGCTTGAGGGTGACCATTTCAACGTTGGGCTTTGGTTTGTCGTTCATCGATCGTCCTCCGGCTTGTTGGTGACGATCTTTAAGATGATCGATGCAGACGCGTCAGGAGAAATCCTGGAATGTGAGAGGTTGTCTTGCGTATGTCGCGAACAAAACCCCAACGTCCCGTATGACGCGATTTCAACACCGTGAGGTCGTGTATGCGACGCCGGTGAGCGGCGTTGAGTTGCTCCGCAGGGCGGCTAGGTCGCAGTGCCCGAGCAACCTACCCGGCGCAAGCGTAAGGGCCCAATCTGACTCGCCGAGCGCCTACACAACACCCGCTTAAAACCCAAAGAAGTATCGTCAACACTCCAGTACGGCGGAGTCGTTGATTTTCATTTCCAATATTTTCGCTTTACGCGCCGACAGACTGACAATTAGTCC
>JBAUOI010000176.1:0-2674 GCA_049579665.1 Methyloceanibacter sp. | reverse complement strand
ATTCGTGATCGAGAAGTTCGATCTGTTTGCTCTCACGATGGCCGGCGTTACGTCCCTCGACGCGGCGGGGAGAGTGCCTCTCGAAAAATTTTCGGGGCCGTTCGGTTTCGGAGCGGGGCACGCTTTTATTGTCGTCGGAATTGTCGTTATCCTGGGCGCGACTGTCCGTTTCGTGCGCACCGGACGACTGCTGGATGATCAAGCGATGCACTCGCCTGGCATCCTCCCCGACCTGGCCTTTGGTGTGATACTCGCGCTTCTCCTGGTTGCCCTCAGCGTCTACCTGATCGAGACGCTGAAATCGGCGGCCAACCGGATATGGCAGGCTTAGCCTTGACTTTGGGCGCTTGGAGGCCAAGTATGGTCTAGAATTATTCTAAGCTACGTGTGACCTTTATCAGGCTCGCGCGTTAGGCGCGGAAGAGGCAGCCGATGTTCATTCAGACCGAAGCGACCCCCAATCCAGCAACCCTGAAATTCATTCCGGGGAAGCCGGTGCTCGATCAGGGCACCGTGGAATTTCTCGATCCTAACGAGAGCAAAGCCTCGCCGCTGGCGGCCCGGCTGTTCGAGATCGACGGCGTCAAGGGCGTGTTCTTCGGCACCGACTTCATCAGCGTGACCAAGGGCGAGGGTCAGTGGGAGCATTTGAAGCCCGCCATTCTCGGCGCCATCATGGAGCACTACCTCTCCGGCGAGGCCGTGACCGAGGGCGAGCAGACCGGCTCGGAAAGCTCGGAGGGCGGCGAGTTCTACGCGCCCGAGGACGAGGAGACGGTCAAGACCATCAAGGAGCTGCTGGAGACGCGCGTGCGTCCGGCCGTGGCGCAGGACGGCGGCGACATCACCTTCCAGGGCTATCGCGAGGGCGTCGTCTATCTGCATATGCGCGGTGCCTGCTCCGGCTGCCCAAGCTCGACGGCGACGCTACGTCACGGCATCGAGAACCTTCTCAGGCACTTCATCCCCGAGGTGCAAGAGGTCCGGCCGGTTTGACGGGCAAGCTTCCCGACGCCTGTATCGACCAGCTCTTCCGTGAGGCGCGCACCCATAACGCCTGGCAGGACCGCGACGTCCCCGACGATCTGCTGCACCAAGTCGTCGATCTCTTGAAGCTCGGCCCGACCTCGGCCAATTGCAGCCCTGCCCGTTTCGTGTTCGTGAAATCGCGCGAGGCGAAGGAGCGGCTCAAGCCGCATCTCTCCGAGGGCAATCGCGACAAGACGATGAAGGCGCCGGTCTGCGCCATCATCGGCTACGATCTCGACTTCTATCTGCATCTGCCCAAGCTGTTCCCGCACACCAACGCCAAGAGCTGGTTCGAGGGCAACGAGGAGAAGATCGCCGAAACCGCGTTCCGCAACGGCACCTTGCAAGGCGCCTATCTGATCATGGCTGCGCGGGCGCTCGGCCTCGACTGCGGGCCGATGTCGGGCTTCGACAATGCGGGTGTCGATCGCGCGTTCTTCGCCGGCAGCAACGTCAAATCGAACTTCCTCTGCAATCTCGCTTACGGCGATGCAAGCGTGTTGTTCCCGCGCTCGCCGCGCTTCAGCTTCGACGAGATGGCGCGGATCGTCTAAGACACCGCGATGAACATCCTCGCGCTAGACACCAGCATGGGCGCCTGCTCTGCGGCAATGCTCGCGGTGGATGGCGCGGCGCGCACGCTTGTCCTGCGCGAGGCCTTGATGGCGCGTGGGCATGCCGAAGCACTGATGCCCATGGTGGCCGAGGTGATGCAAGAGCGCGGCACGGCTTTCGCCGATCTCGATCTAATCGCGGCGACGGTTGGTCCGGGGAGCTTTACCGGCGTGCGCATCACCATTGCCGCCGCGCGCGGGCTTGCGCTCGTGACGCGGGCCAAATTGTTCGGCACCGATAGTCTCTCGGTGATGGCGCGGAGCGCGCTGGCAAGCGGCGAAGTCGGCGCAACGCCCTTTGCGGTCGCGGTGGATGCCAGGCGCGGCATGCTCTATCTCGGGCTTTACGATGAAGCCGCGCGCAAGCTCGAAGGGCCGCTGCTGATCGCGCCAGACGAGGCGCTGCACCTGCTTCCCCCAAATCCTCGCGTAGCGGTGGGAAGCGGCGCGGAACTGCTCGCAGCAGCCGGCGCGCAGCAGGGACGCCTCATCGAGGCGCGGTTACCGGAGCTACAGCCAAGCGCGGGCGCGCTCGCCGAGATCGCCTATGCGAGCGGCGAGACGGTGCCGACGCTCAAGCCGCTTTATCTGCGGCCGCCGGATGCAAGGCCGCAGGCGCAGGCGGTGTCGAGGCGCTGATGGCGGTCGAGATCCTGGTCAATCGCGCCATGCCGTTCGACGCGTCTTTGCTGGCGACGCTGCATGCAAGCTGCTTCGCGAAAGGCTGGGACGAGGTGGAGATGGCGCAGTTCATCGCAGGTCCCGACACGATTTGCCTGATCGCGTTGGCAGTGGATGCAACGGGAGGCGCGCCCGCAGGCTTTCTCATCGCGCGCAAGGCCGCCGACGAGGCCGAACTGCTCACGCTCGGCGTCGTGCCGGCTTTTCGGGGCCTCGGACTTGGCCGAACCCTTATGCGCGATGCGATCGACGCGCTACGCCGCAGCGGCGCCACGCAGCTTTTCCTTGAGGTCGAGGACGGCAACCAAGCCGCCTTGCGCCTCTACAGCTCGCTCGGCGCGGTGAGGGTG
>JBAUOI010000175.1:0-3820 GCA_049579665.1 Methyloceanibacter sp. | reverse complement strand
CCGAGGGCTATGGCGCGCTCGAAGTCGCGCAATTCGCCATCATGCTGGCCGCACTCGCGTTCGCTGTCCGGCTACTCTTCGACCCTTTCGTGCGACGGCGGCCTTTCGTGCTGACCGTCACCATCATCGCCGCTCTCAGCTCGCTCTATATCGCCGGCGAGGAAATGAGCTGGGGTCAGCACTTCTTTCATTGGAACACGCCGGACTATTGGGCGCAGGTGAACCGGCAGCAGGAAACCAACCTGCACAACACCTATGCCGTATTCGAGAAATATCCGCGCGCGATCCTCGAGCTTGGCGTCGTGATCGGCGGCATCCTCATTCCGATCGTCGCGGCCTTCGATCCGCGCGTGCGCGCCAATCGCATGTCGCTGTTCTTCCCGCCCGCGGCGCTGCTCCCCGCCTCGCTCATCGTCATCGGCGTCAAGCTGGCCGACATGCTGTTCCAGAAAGGCCATGTCGGCGAATTGCTGCACAGGCCGAGCGAGATGATCGAGCTCTATCTCTATTTTTTCATTCTGGCCTATCTCGTCGTCTTCACGCGCCGCATCCGCGAGATCAAGACCGAGTAGGCAGGGATCAGCGGGGGCTGCAAGCGGAATGGCAAAGAAGAAAACCGGACAGAAGCCGCGGAAGACACCGCCGCGCCCTCACCTGCCCGATCCGAAGAATGCGACGGGACCCTACCGACCCTTCGCCAGCGATCCCGGCTGGAACGAAGCGTGGTGGTGGCTCGGGCTGCCGCTCGCGGTCGCCCTCCTCGTCGTTCTCACCGGCGGCTTGGCCCCGGCCAAATACAACGCCTGGATCATACCCGAAGGCTATGGCGTGCTCGAGTTCGGCCAATTCCTCATCATGGTGGCGGCGTTCGCCCTGGCCGTGCGGCTCTTGTTCAACCCGTTCGTGCGCGCACGACCCTTCGTGTTCGCCGTGACCATCATCGCCGCGCTCTCCAGCCTGTTCATCGCCGGCGAGGAGATGAGCTGGGGCCAGCATTTCTTCCATTGGAACACGCCGGAATATTGGGCCGCGGTCAATGTCGACGACGAGACCAATTTGCACAAGACTTACGACATCTTCGACAAGATCCCGCGCGTGACGCTCGAGCTCGGCGTCTTGATCGGCGGACTGTTGGTCCCCGCCGCCGCCTGGTTCCGGCCGCAGATTCGCGCGAGCCGATTTGCGTTGCTCTTCCCGGCGGCGGCGCTGGTGCCGACCGCGCTGTTGGCGCTCTGCTTCAAGCTGTTGGATGAGGCGCGGGCGAGAGATCTGGTGTTAGCCTATGAGCGGCCGAGTGAGAGTATCGAGTTCTATCTCTATTTCTTCATCCTCGCTTATCTGATCGTGTTCAGCCGTCGCATCGGCGAGCTCGAGACCGACGAAGCGAAAAGCAAAACCTGAACGAGATGGCCCACGCACCCCTCCCCCTGCCAGACCCGAAAATTGCGCATGGCCCCTATCGTCCCTTCAGCAGCGATCCCGGCTGGAGCGAGGCGTGGTGGTGGCTCGGCATTCCGCTGTTCGTGGCGGCCTTCACGCTCGGCAGTTACTGGCTCAACCCCGCCTGGTACGATCGCTACGTGCTCCCCGAGGGCTACGGCATTCTCGAAATCTCGCATTTCATCATTCCGCTGATCGGTCTCTTCGTAACGGCGCGGCTGCTGTTCGATCCCTTCGTCAGGGCGCGGCCCTTCGTGTTCACCGTGTCGATCATCGGCGCCTTGAGCTGCCTCTATATCGCCGGCGAGGAGATGAGCTGGGGTCAGCATTTCTTCCATTGGAACACGCCGGAATATTGGGCCGAGGTGAACCGGCAGGAGGAAACCAACCTGCACAACACCTACGCCATCTTCGAGAAGACGCCGCGCTCGATCCTCGAAATGTCGATTGCCATTGGCGGGCTCGGGGTGCCGTTCGCCGCGATCTTCTATCCCTGGCTGCGCGCCTGCCGCGCGTCGCTGTTCCTGCCGGCGAATGCGATGGTGCCGCTGGCGTTGGGGGCGATGTTCTTCAAGGTTGTGGACAGGCTGGGACAAGGCGGCCATGTCGGCAAGCTGCTCGACCGGCCGAGCGAGACGATCGAGACCTATCTCTATGTCTTCATCGTCGCTTATCTCGTCATCTACGCGCGGCGGATCAGAGAGCTCGAAGCGGCGCAAGGCGCAACGCCAACCAAGTAGCGCTGCGCCAGATCAGGCGGAGTCTTGCGCGATGTCTGCCGACGCTTTAGGCGGGATTGCCATCACCTTGTCGATGCGACGCACGTCCAAATCCACGACCTCGAACCGCCAGCCTTCATAGTCGAAATGCTCCCCCACTACGGGCAGATGCCCGAGTCGGGAGAGCACGAACCCCGCAATCGTGTGGAATCCTCCGTCGGCCGGGGGGATCGCCAGCACATCGAACGCATCCTGAGCCGACATCATGCCATCGATGAGGAATGAGCCATCGCGCCGCCAGGCGACGACGAGCTGAGTCACCCGACTCCGGCGAACCGCCACCAAGGAAAATTCGGCGGCGACAAAGAAACCGTTTGCGGTCACCAGCACCAGGACCAGCAGAACTCCAATGAGGTCCGCCCAACTGCCATCGCCCGTAGGCATGATCTCCTCTCAAGATTTGCGGTGAAGGGGTTTGCATCGCATAAGCCGGTCATCGGCGATCGCAAATCGAGGCTTCGCACGGCCCTGGACCGGCGTGCTTCCTCGATTGTCGCGATGATGGACTAGAGCGCGGCTTCGAGGCGCTTAAGCGCCTGCTCGAGCTTGGCGGCGATCGCCTCGGCCTCGCTCTTCCGCTCGCGCTGCTCCTCGACCACGTGCTCGGGCGCGCGTGAGACGAATTTCTCGTTGGAAAGCTTGGCGTCGAGCTGCCTGATCTCGGAGCCGACCTTGTCGATCTCGCGCTTCAGCCGCTTCGACTCGGCGTCGACGTCGATGATGTCGGCAAGCGGCAGAGCCAGCACCGCCTCGTCGAGCACGATCTGCACCGCGCCATGCGGCGATGCGCCGAATTCGATCTTATCCAACCGTGCCAGCCGGAGCAGCGTCTCCTCGTGGCGGGCGACGCGCGCGCGGGTCTCGCTCGCGCCGGAAATAACCAGCGGCACCTTGGCGCCGGCCGGCACATTCATCTCCGCGCGCACAGAACGCACCTCGGAAATGAATCGGATCAGCCAGCCGATCTCGGCGTCGGCTTGCGCATTTTCCAGGCCGCGATGCTCGGGCCACGGCGCAAGCATCAACAGGCTGGTGCGACCTTCGGCGGGAGCGCGCTTGACCCAAAGCTCCTCGGTGACGAAGGGCATGAAGGGATGCAGCAGCTTCAGCGCCTGGTCGAGCACATAGGCGGCCATGGCGCGCGTCTCGGCGACAGCCTCCTGGTCGGCGCCGACGAGGATCGGCTTGATCAGCTCGAGATACCAATCGCAATAGACGTGCCAGATGAAATGATAGATCGCGCCGGCCGCCTCGTTGAAGCGGAAGCCTTGCAACGCCTCGGTAACGGCGGCGAGCGTCCGCTCGCTCTCGCCGGCGATCCAGCGATTGAGCGTCACCTTGGCGGCGGCCGGATCGAAATCGCTCAACGGCACGCATTGATTGATCTCGGCGAAGCGCGCGGCGTTCCACAGCTTGGTCGCGAAGTTGCGGTAGCCCTCGACGCGTGATGAGCTGAGCTTGATGTCGCGCCCCTGCGCCGCCATGGCCGAGAGCGTGAAGCGGAGCGCGTCGGCGCCATAGGCGTCGATCAGCTCGAGAGGGTCGATGACGTTGCCTTTCGACTTCGACATCTTCTGGCCCTTCTCGTCGCGGACCAGCGC
>JBAUOI010000174.1:0-2097 GCA_049579665.1 Methyloceanibacter sp. | reverse complement strand
ACTTCGCCATGGCCGGATTGACCTCCGCAGTCGCAGCGGCCTGGGTGCCGGTGATCATCGCGGCTTCGCTCGCGCTCACCGTGCTCTTGTACAAAGAGGACGGATGATGGCGCGCGCGCACGCAAACATGATCCGGACGCGCCGGGCTCAGCCCGGCCGTGCTGCGTCTAAGGGCGCGGCATTTGCGCGCCTGCGCGGGGTGTTGTTTGCCTGCGTTTTAGCCGCTTTCGCCGCCTGCCTTACCCCTTGGCAGCCGGCCTTCGGCCAGGCGCAGACCAATCTCGAGCAGCTGGTGGAGCCGCCCAAGATCGACTCCGCCGAGCCGATGCTGCTGCAAGCCGACGAGATGATCTACGACA
Organism: Methyloceanibacter sp.; assembly: GCA_049579665.1. Lineage (GTDB taxonomy): Bacteria > Pseudomonadota > Alphaproteobacteria > Rhizobiales > Methyloligellaceae > Methyloceanibacter. The sequence continues at coordinate 1,738 of JBAUOI010000174.1, read as the reverse complement.
ACGACAACAACCGGATCACCGCCAGGGGCAACGTCGAGATCTACTACGGCAACTATACGCTGCTTGCCGATCGCGTCGTCTACGACCGCGGCTCGAACACGCTCAAGGCCGAGGGCAACGTCCGCATCAAGGACCCCGACGGCGCGGTGATCACCTCCGACCACATCACGCTGACCGACGATTTCCGCGACGGCTTCATCGACGCCTTGAAGCTCGTCACCAAGGACGACACGCGCATCGTCGCCTCGTCCGCCTCACGCGAGGCGGGCAACGTCACAGTGTTCGAGAAGGCTTGGTTCACGCCTTGCAAAGTCTGCGAGACGAATCCCACCAAGCCCCCCACCTGGCGGATTCGCGCCGGCAAGATCACGCATAAGCGCGATCAGGCCGTCATCACCTACAAGAACGCCTTCTTCGACTTCCTGGGCGTGCCGTTGATCTACGTGCCCTGGTTCCAGATGGCCGATCCGACGGTGAAGCGGAAGTCAGGCTTCCTCATGCCGACCTACAGCCATTCCGATCAGCTGGGGAACACGCTCCAGATCCCCTACTATTTCGCTCTCTCGGATCATTACGACTTCACCTTCGCGCCGATGGTCACGGAGCAAGCGGGAACGCTGCTGTTGGGCAATTGGCGCCATCGTCTGTCGAGCGGCGCCTACAGCGTCGAGCTCGCCGGCGTGTGGGATCAGAGCGCCACCTCCGACAACTTTGTCGACGGCGACTTCCGTGGGAGCATCAAGACCGAGGGCAAGTTCGCGCTGAACCCGTTCTGGGACTGGGGCTGGGACATTCTCGCCGAGTCGGACGAGACGTTCCGGCGCTTCTACAACCTCGACAGCCGGCTCAAAACCGACCGCGTCTCGCAGATCTATCTCGAGGGCCTGCACGATCGGAACTATCTCGCCACCCGGTTCTACAACACGCAGAGCTTGCTGTTCAGCGACGAGCCCTTCTCCGAGGCGACGGTCTTCCCGATCATCGACTACGACTACATAGTCAAGAACCCGATCGTCGGCGGCGAGCTCTCCTTCAATTCCAATGTCATGGTGTTTTCCAACAAGGAGGGCGTCGATTCAAATCGGTTGATCGTCGAAAGCAATTGGCGGCGACAGATGATCGACGGCGTCGGCCAAGTGTTCACGCCCTTCGCGCAACTGCGCGGCGACGTTTATGGGGTGGGGGGCGTCGACAACCAGGACCTGAACGGCAGCCCGGATTTCGTCAGCGAGGAGCCTGACAACGGCGCGATCTTGCGCGGCAACGCGCTCGGCGGTATCGAGTATCGCTATCCCTGGATGGCCAGCACTGGCAACATCACGCACGTCTTCGAGCCGATTGGCCAGATCATTGCGCGGCCCGACTCGCTCGGCAATCAGCAGGACATCCCCAACGAGGATGCGCTGAGCCTCGTGTTCGACGACACGCTCTTGTTCGATATCGACAAGTTCTCCGGCTATGACCGCATCGAGACCGGTACGCGCGCCAATGCGGGCGTGCGCTACACCGCGCAGTTCGCCTCCGGCGCTTACGCCCGCGCGGTGTTCGGCGAGAGCTATCAACTCGCCGGCGAGAACGAGTACGACACGGACTTCTTCCGGTCGAGCGGTCTCGCCACCGACCGCTCCGACTTTGTGAGCGGCCTCTACATTCAGGCCCTGTCGAATCTCGGCTTTTCGGCGCAGTCGCGATTTGACGAGGATACCTGGGACATCCGGCGCACCGATCTCGGCACTTG
>JBAUOI010000173.1:0-5167 GCA_049579665.1 Methyloceanibacter sp. | reverse complement strand
CGCAAGATGCCGCACTGCTCGGCCGCCTCGACAGCATTGGCGAGCAGCCGGTCGGTCTTCACCCGCTGGGCAACCGTATGCCGCGTGATGACCGGGCGAAGCGCGCTCGCGCCGAGCTCGGTCGCTTTCTGCGCCATATAGTCGAGGCGGGCGCGCTTCAACGGCGCGAACAGATAATGCAGGTCCGGCCCCTCGCCCTGCGCCCGCGTCTGATGCATCACGCGGGCTTCTCCGCCCTTCTTGCCGAGGGCGCCGAGCTGGGCGCACCATTCGCCGTCACCGCCGTTAAACAGGAGCAGCACGTCGCCCGGCTTGAGTCGCAGCACGTTTCCGAGGTAATGCGCCTGATCATTCCCGAGCGCGATCAGGGCCCCGTCGGCAAGCCCGGACTTGACGTAGAGGCGCTGGAGCTTCGAAGACATGGATGCTTATCTAACGAAATGAAGGGTCCGCGCGAGACGAAATGAGCCGTCGCGTCAAATGACACATCCCCTCCCCCAAGGCAAAGCCGGTGCCGTGGCCGATGCGCCCGCGCGCAATCTGGTCGACCGCTTCGCGCCGGCGGCGATCCTGCCTTATCTCAGGCTCGCCCGCTTCGACCGGCCGATCGGGTTCTTCCTGCTCGCCTTCCCTTGCTTCTGGTCGGTGGCGCTTGCGGCGCGCAGCCTCGAGGAGCCCTATCCCGATCCTTGGCTGCTGTTTCTGTTCGCGGTCGGCGCCATCGCCATGCGGGGCGCCGGCTGCACCTACAACGACCTCATCGACCGCGAGATCGACGCGCAAGTCGCGCGCACGCGATCACGGCCGCTGCCGAGCGGGCAGCTCACGCCGCGCGCGGCCTTCATCTTCATGCTAGCGCTGTGCCTGATCGGGCTCGTCGTGCTGCTCAGCTTCAACAGCACCACGATCTGGCTGGGGCTCGGCGTGATTCCCATCGTCGCGCTCTATCCCTTCGTCAAGAGATTCAGCCATTGGCCGCAAGCCGTGCTGGGGCTTGCTTTCAATTGGGGCGCATTGCTCGGCTGGCCCGCCGTGCTCGGGCGGCTCGATTGGCCGGCCATCGTGCTCTATGCCGGCGCGGTGGCCTGGACCATCGGCTATGACACGATCTACGCCCATCAGGACCGCGAGGACGACGATCTGATCGGGCTGAAATCGACTGCCCTCAGATTCGGCAGCGCCACCAAGCCCTGGCTCGTCTCGCTCTACGCCTTAGCCTGGCTCGCCATCACCGCCGCCGGCCTCATGGCCAATGCCGGCACGGCCTTTTTGATTTGCATGCTAGCTGCGGCGGCGCAGCTTGCCTGGCAGGTCGCGACGCTCGATATCGACGATGCCGAGAATTGCCTCACCCGCTTCCGTTCGAACCGCGATTTCGCGGCCATCGTGCTCGGCGCGATCCTGCTCGATGCGGCCCTTGCGGCAATATTCTGAGTTGCGCTGCGCGCAATCGACGCGCAAAAAGCAACCGGGCCCCAGAGCTGTTCGCCCTGAGGCCCGGATGACGCCTTGCTGTTAGCTTCCCCCGTTCGGCGGGTGGCCTTATGGCGGCCTTTGATTGCCACGATGTTGCCATAGAAGTTTTCCGAAGCGCTTAATGGACGTGTTTAACGTCTGGTATGCGCCAACAAGCTGCCCACATGGTTTAGAGAACTCTTCCGAAAAGTTTAGAGAGTCTTCCCGCTCCCCATGACCGCCGTCGAATCCGCCAATCGCCCGCTGCAGGCGCCCTCGCTGGATGAGGATTACGCACTCCTTAAGGTCGCCGCGCGCGACGCCGGCGAGCTTGCGCTCACTTATTTCAAGCGGCAGATCCTGGTGAACCGGAAGCCGGACGGCTCGGAAGTGAGCGAGGCCGATCTCGCCGTCGACACCGCGCTCAAGCTCGATCTCCGCACCAAGCGGCCGGACTATGGCTGGCTGTCGGAGGAGACCGAGGACGATCCGGAGCGGCTCGCCCGCCGGCGCGTGTGGATGGTCGATCCGATCGACGGCACCAATGCCTTTTTGCGGCATGTGCCGGAATGGACGGTCTCCGCCGCGCTGGTCGAGGACGGCGTGCCGGTGCTCGGCGTCGTGTTCAATCCCGCGACGGGAGAGTTCTTTCACGCCATGCGCGGCAAAGGCGCCTTCCTCAACGACACGCCGATCACGGCAAGCAAGAAGAGCACGCTCGACGGCGCGCTGTTGATCGCCAGCGGCGGCCTGTTCAAGAAGAAGATCTGGAAGGAGCCCTGGCCCGAGGTGAAGACGCGTTGGGTGAACTCGGTGGCCTACCGGCTCGCGCTGGTCGCTTGCGGCCAAGCCGACGCCACCATTTCGCTCTCGGCCAAGAGCGAATGGGATCTGGCTGCCGCCGCGCTCATCGTCGAGGAGGCCGGCGGCGCGATCAGCGACCATCACGGCGAGGCGCATATCTACAACCGCGCCTCCCCGCGCTTCCCGAGCCTGGTCGCGAGCGGCAAGGCGCTGCATCCTCTATTGATCGATCGCACGAACCGCGTAGACCTCTAGCGATCGCTTCGGGCACAATTCTCAAACACAGAGTGGTGGAAGGACGAAACATGGCCGCAAAGGACGGCGCCAAGGCCAAGAGGCAGCAACTGCTTCACCTCGTGTTCGGGGGGGAGCTTACCTCTCTCGACAAGATGGAGTTCAGCGACCTGAAGCGGCTCGATATCGTCGGCATCTACCCCAATTACGCGCAAGCCTATGACGCTTGGAAAGACGCCGCCCACCGCACCGTCGACGACGCGCATATGCGCTATTTCATCGTACATCTGCACCGCCTGCTCGACCCCGGGGAGAGCCCCGGCGGCCGGGCGGCATAGCGGCATATTGCGCGCCGGGTTTTTCGCCTTAGAGGCGTGGAGCCTAGCATGCTAGAAGGGCTGAGGGGCACCTTAAGCCCCCTCCTGCCGAAGCCGGAGAAATCGGGGAACCGCTTGAAAGATCAATTGTTCAGGGACTCCAGCGCGATCACGCGGAGCGCGGATGAGCTTCAGGTCGATTATACGACCGGCGCGATCGTCCAGCGCATCTGGAAGGAGCATCTCAGGCCCCGCATCGGTCTCCTGCTGATCGCGTCTTTCGCCATGCTGCTGACCGCGGCGACCACCGGCGCCATACCCTTCCTCATTCAGAAGACCGCCGACGACGTGTTTGTCGGCAAGAACGCGCAGATGGTCTACTGGATCAGCGGCGCCATCGTGGTGGTGACGGTCATCAAGGCGATCGCCGAATATGTCTCCGACGTCACGGTGAATTATCTCGGCAATCGGTTCATCGCCGATCTGCGCATCCAGATGTTCGCCAAGCTCGCGCGCGCCGATCTGAGCTGGATCCAGACGGTGCACTCAGGCCGTCTCCTCTCCGGCTTCCTCAACGACGCGACACTGATCAGGGCGACGGCCAGCCGCTCGATGGTCACGCTCGGCGAGAACTATCTCAAGGTGATCATCCTGATCGGCACCATGTTCTACATGGATGCGCGCTTCGCGGTGTTGATCCTGATCTTCATGCCGATCGCCTGGTTCGTGCTGTCGCGCCAGCGCCGCAAGATGCGGAAATCGACCACGCAGTCGCTTCAGGAAACCGGCGATCTCTCCTCGCTGATCACCCAGACCTTGCGCGGCATGCGCATCGTGCGCGCCTACCGGCAGGAAAACCGCGAGGAGGCCCGCGCCGCTTCGGCCGTCAATCGCGCGCTCGAATTCACCATGCGCGGCACGCGCGCCCGCGCGCTGTCGAGCCCTTCAATTGAGTTGTTGACCGGTCTCGGTTTCGCGCTCGCCATCTACTTCGCCGGCACCAAGGGCGTGCGCGGCGATCTAACCCTCGGCCATTTCATGGGCTTTATGACGGCGGCCCTGCTCATCTACACGCCGCTGAAAAGCGCCGCCACCTTGCAGACGCAGCTGCAAGAAGGCGTCGCCGCGGCAAGCCGGGTGTTCGGCGTGATCGACCGGCCCGTCACTCTCGTCGAGCTGGCCGACGCGAAGCCGCTCAGGCTCGACAAGGGCGAGATCGAGTTCAGGAACGTATCCTTCGCCTACGAACCCGAGAACGCCGTGCTGAAAGGCGTCAGTCTTACCGTGCCCTCTGGACGCACGGTGGCGCTGGTCGGCCCGTCAGGGTCGGGCAAGAGCACGATGGTCAACCTCACGCTCCGTTTCTTCGATCCCGACCACGGCAAGGTGCTGATCGACGGGCAGGACATCAAGCATGCCACCATCAACAGCCTGCGCGAGGCCACCGCGTTGGTCACGCAAGACCCGGTGCTGTTCGACGACACGATCCGCGCCAATATCGCCTATGGCTCGAAGCCGATTGACGAGGCCCAGGTGATCGCGGCCGCCAAAGCCGCCGCCGCGCACGATTTCATCATGGGACTGCCGCGGGGCTATGACACCCGCGTTGGCGAAGCCGGCGGGCTGTTGTCGGGCGGAGAGCGGCAGCGCATCGCCATTGCGCGCGCGATCTACAAGGACGCGCCGATCCTCTTGCTCGACGAGCCGACCAGCTCGCTCGACTCTGAAGCGGAAGCAAAGGTGCAGGCCGCGCTCGAAGGATTGATGCGCGGACGCACGGTGTTGATGATCGCGCATCGCCTGTCGACGGTGAAGAAGGCCGATCTGATCTGCGTGCTCGACCAGGGCCGCATCATCGAGACGGGCAAGCATGACGAGCTGGTCGCCAAAGGCGGCCTTTACACCAGATTGCATCGCACTCAGTTCGGCATTGCCGGAGGCTATGCGGCAGCTTCACCCGCGGAGGCGGGCCAAGAGGCCGTCGCAGTGGCCGGCAAGTAGCTGCATCGAAGTCATGTTGAAACGGCTGCTAGCATCGAAGCCCGCCGTAGCCGTCATCGGCGCGCTTGCCGCCGCCTATATCAAGCTCGTCTACGCCACCAGCCGCATCAAGCGTGAGCCAGAGGATACCGACGCCAAGCTGTTTTCGCGACATCCGCAGATTCTGGCGATGTGGCACGGGCAGTTCCTGCTGCTGCCGAAGCTCAAGCCGAAGCGCCCGGCCGATGTGCGGGCCATGGTGTCGCGGCACGGCGACGCCGCTTTGATCAGTGCGGTGATCGAGCGGTTCGGCATGAACCTGATCAGGGGAGCGGGCGCCGGCAAGCGTAAGCGCAATCGCGGCGGCGCGACGGCGC
>JBAUOI010000172.1:0-4068 GCA_049579665.1 Methyloceanibacter sp. | reverse complement strand
GAGTATCTCTTCTATCGGACCTTCCCGATCAACGTGGCGATTGTGCGCGGTACCACCGCCGACACCGACGGCAACATTACAATGGAGCGGGAGGCGCTCACGCTCGAGGCGCTTTCGATTGCGATGGCCGCGCGCAATTCCGGCGGCATCGTCATCGTGCAGGTCGAACGGCTCGCCGATCGCGGCAGCTTAAACCCGCGCCAGGTGAAGATTCCAGGCATTCTCGTCGATTGCGTCGTGGTTGCAGAACGGCCCGAGTATCACATGCAAACATTCGCCGAGCCGTACAGCGCTGCCTTCGCCAGCGAGACTCGCGTGCCAATGACAAGCTTTCAGCCCATGGAAATGTGTGAGCGCAAGATCATCGCGCGGCGCGCAGCACTTGAGCTCGAGGCAAACGCCGTCGTCAACCTCGGCATCGGTATGCCGGAGGGCGTTGCCAGAGTCGCGGCCGAGGAGGGAATCAGCGACCTCATCACCTTGACCGCCGAACCCGGCGTTATCGGCGGCGTGCCCGCTTCGGGCCTCAACTTTGGGGCAGCGATCAATGCACAGGCGATCATCGACCAACCGTACCAGTTCGACTTCTACGATGGTGGCGGGCTCGACATCGCCTTTCTGGGCCTCGCCCAGGCTGACCGCCACGGCAACCTCAACGTCTCAAAATTTGGCCCGCGATTGGCCGGTGCAGGTGGCTTCATCAATATCAGCCAAAACGCCAAGGCGGTGGTTTTCGTCGGCACGTTCACCACAGACGGTCTCACGGTTCAGGTGAGGAACGGACGCCTCAGCATTACTCAAGAGGGAAAAGCACGGAAGTTCGTTGTCGCGGTCGAGCACCGTACCTTCTCGGGCAGCTATGCCATGAAGCGGGGTTGTCCCGTGCTCTACGTCACGGAACGCTGCGTCTTTCGCCTAACCGAGGAGGGGATGGAGCTGGTTGAAGTCGCACCAGGTATCGACATTGCTCGCGATATTCTCGCCCACATGGACTTCGTGCCAATCGTACACGATCCGGCGCTCATGGACGCGCGTATCTTTGACCCCGAGGCGATGGGACTACGCGCACGCATGCTGCCAATGCCGTTCGAGAAGCGCATCAGCTACGACCCGAGGCTGAAGATGCTCTTCCTCGACTTTCGGGAACTCGCCATAAAAAGCGAGTGCGACGTACAACGTCTTAAGGCTGAGGTCGACAGCCACGTGAAGCCTTTCGATCGTCCGGTCCACGCCATCGTCAATTACAGCGGCTGCACTATTGGCTCCGCTGCGCTGGAGAGTTACGGTCGGATGGTCGACTCCTTGGTCGCGAGCTGCGATCTTGGTTTGATCCCGTATGGCATTCCGAACTTCAGTTAACGAGCCAAGGTAGCTTGGCCAGCGCTTGGCGAAGACCGACCCTCGTTGGGTGATGCCCGGCTTCGGTGCCTCAATCGCGGCATGGCAATGAAATCAAATTGTCCCGCCACAGCCATTGCTCGCCCTGGGCGGTTTGCCCTCTCCTCAAATCGCGAACAGTTCTGGGCTTCGAATTCGCGGATGGCGCGCACCAACTTTTCCTGAGCCGTTTCGGGCCAAGCGAGAACCGGCGCCAAAAGGGAATCGTGTCCTCTTTCAGCATGCATTTTTCGTAACACGATTGGCCCACGTCTTGCGCCGTCGAGGGCCATTCCTTCGCGGGCACGACTGTTGATCGTACGCGATACGACAAACTTAGAATTTTATTAACGTTACCCACCTATTAATCAACGAGGGGGGACGAGCGTTCGCCGCCAGAAAGTGACGGGATCGCTCGAATGGCTGGAGCGGAGACGCGCTTTCCCCGCCAGCTAGGGATTGATGTTGGGGGACGGGGCACGTGCTTTACCAGTGGTACGAGCTGAACCGAGCCGTAATGCGGCCAGCGAGAATTATGGCCGGCTCGGGCCGCCTTATCTTCAATAATCCGTTCAATCCTTTGGCCTATACCGTGTCGGCGCGCCATGCAGCTGCCGCCTGCGAGGTCTTCGAACGCACCACGCGCCGTTACAAGAAGCCTATGTTCCGGCTGGTCACCACCCGCGTCGACGGCGTGACCGTGACGGTGAGCGAGGAGATTGTCTGGCAGCGACCCTTCTGCCGCCTCATTCACTTCCAGCGCGATATCGAGCGGAGCCGTGCGGCGCAGGATCCCCGGATCCTCCTCATCTCGCCCATGTCCGGGCACTTTGCCACGCTTCTTCGCGGCACGGTCGAGACGCTGCTCCCCGACCACGAGGTCTACATCATCGATTGGCAAGATGCGCGTAACGTTTCGCTGACCGAGGGGACCTTCGATCTCGATGACTACATCCTCCACCTGCGCGAAATGCTGCGTGTGCTCGGTGGAGACGTGCACATGTTAGCCATCTGCCAGTCCGCTGTGCCCGCTCTCGCGGCGGTAGCGCTCATGGAGGAAGATGGTGATGCAAATCTGCCGGCAAGTCTCATCCTGGTCGGCGCACCCGTCGACACTCGTATTAGCCCCACCATGGTGAACCGGCTGGCAGAGGGGCGGGGGACTGAATGGTTTCGCAAGAACGTCATCACCACAGTGCCTTGGCCCAACGCCGGAGCAGGGCGTGCGGTGTATCCCGGCTTCCTTCAGCTTTCTGGGTTCATGTCAATGAATCTCGACCGACATGTTGAGGCGCATCAGGAGTTCTTTGAGCATCTCCTAGAGGGTGACGGCGATTCGGCGGAAAAGCATCGCGCGTTTTACGATGAGTATCTTGCCGTCATGGACTTGACCGCTGAGTTTTATCTGCAGACGATCGACACCGTGTTCGTTCGTCACGCGCTTCCCGACGGGCAGATGACGCACCGGGGAAGACGCATCGATCTCGGCAAAATCCGCAGCGTCCCCCTGATGACGATCGAGGGTGAGAAAGACGACATCACGGGACTCGGCCAGTGCCGGGCGGCGCTCAACCTCTGCAGCAGCATACCCGAAGCCAACAAGCTGCATTACGAGTGTGCAGGAGTAGGCCACTACGGAATCTTCAACGGTTCGCGATTTCGTCTTGACATCGCCCCACGTATCACTCAGTTCGTGCGCACGCACGACCCACGAACCGAGGCCACTACGGAATCTTCAACGGTTTGCGATTTCGTCGTGACATCGCCCCACGTATCGCTCAGTTCGTCCGCACGCACGACCAACGAACCGCATTCATTCAAAGCATACCGACGCGCGAAGGCACCGCAACCGCGCCGCTCAACCCGCGCCGCTTGATCCATTCGTACACTGGCGCAGGCAGGGGGCGACGCTTCCTAAGCAGACCCTTGGGGCTACCGAGCTAGGCGGCCTCGCGCGACGCTCGCCGAGTCATCCAAAGTAATCGCCCCTCTTTCTACGTGCTGATTGGCCTTGTGGTACGGATGCGCTTACTACGCGCTTCAAATCCGCTGCGTGGCCTGAGCTATGAGGCGACCAAGCTCTTGGGCTTGAACCGTAAAAAGTTGCATCTGGGTTTGCACATAGCGGTTCTGAATTGCTAACGCTTCCTGGAGGTCATTGGCCTTGGCAAGGTCATCTACGAACGAGAAATAGACATCGGCGTTTTGCTTAGCGAACTGAACTGTCCGCTGCTGGATCTCTGCAAACTCCGAGGCCGCTTCGCTCGTTGGCATGACCCCCGTCAATAACGCATTCGCTCGGGCTATCATGTCGACAAATTGACCATACACCAAACGTGCCTGCTCAAGATTGCTTTCCCAAAGCCGACGCAACTGATCCGGGATCGCGAATGGCCGGCCCTCTAACATCGTTCCTCCTAACCGGGTTTTAGCATTATACCTCAGCCTAACTGGAATTTTAGCATTTATCCCCCAGCGACAGACACCTCTCTGGCACTTGGCGACGCTTGGATCTTTCCGATTGGGCCACGAGCGGCGCGGTAGGTACCGGCCTTTCACGCCTCGCTTGATTCAGATATGCCGTTCGACTTCGCAAAGGAATCGAAGAGGTCTAACGGAGCTTGACCCCCGTCCGCATCGACCGCCTTACCGTCGATCCTGTCGAAGTCGGTGCAGCGTCCTCACCTCGGT
>JBAUOI010000171.1:0-2543 GCA_049579665.1 Methyloceanibacter sp. | reverse complement strand
GTAGAGCACGAAGCGGCTGACGATGAAGGGGTCTGCCGCGATCCCTCCCTGGCGCTCGAGATAAGCCGCGACCGCGTCGGCCCGCGCGCCCCTGAGCCGCGCCAACGTCACATGCGGCTTGAAATTGCGTCCCTCTGGCGGCAGGCCGGCCTCGCGCGCCGCGCGCTCATTGGCGCGCCGCAAAGCGTCGAGCCCTTCGCACGGGGCAATGCCGGCAAAGATCGCCCGCGGCTTGCCGCCGCCGAAGCTACCAAGCCCATTCAGCTTGAGCTCGAACGGCTCGGCCACGATATCGCCCAAGGCGGCGGTGAAGTCGCGCGCCGTGTGCCGGTCGACATCGCCGATGAAGCGGAGCGTGAGATGATAGTTGTCGGGGTCGATCCAGCGCGCGCCGGAAAGCCCCGCGCGCAATATCGTCAGCCGCTCGGCGATGCTGTCTGGAATTTCGATCGCGGAAAAAAGTCTTGGCATCGGATTCGGTGGTACTGACTAAGAGTCACGGGCATGGGTTGGGATAGTCAAGGTGGATCTGCTCGATGTCCTCAAGCACGTTGTCCGACAGCTTGAGCTCGACCGCGGCAATATCGCTCTTCAACTGCTCCATGCTGGTTGCGCCGATGATCGTGCTGGTAACGAAGGGGCGCGAGACCGCGAACGCGATCGCCATTCGTGCCGGGTCGAGGCCGTGCTTCCTGGCTAGCTCTATATAGGTAGAGATCGCGCGTGGACCATTCCCCTTCTCGTAGCGGCCGAGCCGGTTGAACAGCGTCTTGCGCGAGCCCGGCGGCAGCGCGCCACCTTCATATTTGCCGCTGAGATAGCCCTGGCCGAGCGGCGAATAGCCGAGCAGGCTCACCTGCTCCCGATAGAAGATCTCCGAGAGCCCCGTCTCGAACGAGCGGTTGACGAGATTATAGGCATTCTGGATCGAGACCGGCCGGGGCATTCCGGACTGTTCGGAGGCCTTGAGGAAGCTCATCACCCCCCACGGCGTCTCGTTGGAGAGCCCGACGAAGCGGACCTTGCCGCTCGCCACGAGCTTCGCCAAGACGCCGAGGATTTCATCGATGGGATGCGCGTCGCCCTGGAGATGCAGATAGTCGTGACCCTCGAAGATGCGCATCGGCCGGTCGGGCCAATGCAGCTGATAGAGGTCGATGTAGTCAGTCTTCAGGCGCTTGAGGCTCGCCTCGACCGCTTCACCGATCTGCGTTGCGCTATGCCGCGTCTTCGCTCCGTCCTGGCGAAGCCAATTCATCTTGCCGCGACCGGCGACCTTAGTGGCGATCATCACCTTGTCGCGGTTCCCGCGCGCGGTAAGCCAGGTGCCGATGATCGCTTCGGTGCGTCCTTGCGTCTCGGGCTTCGGCGGCACCGGATAGATCTCCGCCGCATCGAAAATGTTGATGCCGCGCTCGAACGCGTAATCCATCTGCGCGTGACCGTCGGCCTCGCTGTTCTGCTCGCCGAAGGTCATGGTGCCGAGACAAAGGCTCGAGATCTTCAAGCCGGTGCGGCCAAGCTCGCGATAATCCATGCGCGTGGCTCCTCTGCGGGTCCCCGACGCGGCGTTTATGAATGCATAAGGTAAACGCGCAAGCTCTGCGAGGCCCCGTTATCCGTCTTTGTTAAGGACTGAAAGGCTAAGAGAGAAGCCTCTGACCGGGCCGCTGCTCGAATGCGGCAGCGCTGCACGACAAGGGATGCGGGGGATAGAGCGTCGGAAGGCCGGACGAATGTTCAGTGTTGATCCAGAGTCGGCGCGCGGCGCCGCGGAACACGACATGAAGCTCGATCGAGGCGGTGCGAACCGCCTGCTTGGCGGCGCAAGCCAGCCCGACGCCATCCGCCTCTTCTCAGAGTTGGGCGAGCCTCTGTCGCTTGCCGTCACCGCGACGCTCGATTCCCTCGCCCGCGACTGGCGAGCGTTAAAGCAAACCGCCCCGGTGAGCCCCTATCAGAGAGTAGATCTCGCCGAGCTGGCTGTTGCACGCCGCCGGCTTCGAGCCGCGTATCGGCGTCCTGCGCAATGCCAAGGGCGAGGCGGTGATGATTCTCCCCTTCGGCCTCGTCAGCCATCTCGGCACGACCGTCGGCGTTTATCTGGGCGGCTCGCATTTCAACGTGAATTTGCCGCTGCTGGATCCGGACCTCAGCCTCGGGCCGGGCTCGCTCACGCGCATCTTCGATGCTTATTGCCGTATGACCGGCGCGGACGTGCTGCATCTCACCAATCAACCCGTCGTCTGGCGGGCGGTGCAGCATCCCTTTCTATGCCTGCCGCATCAGGACGCGCCTGACGACATCAGCCTGATCCTCGTCAAGGGCGGCGACTTTTCCAAATTTGTCGCCACGGAGATCGCGCGCAAGGTGCGCTCCGAGCTGCGTCGCAAGGCTGCCAAGTTCGCAGCAGCGGGCGCCCGCGCCGTTCGCGCCGACACGCCGCAAGACGTCGAACGGTTTCTCGATGCCTTCATGGCGCAGAAGTCGGGGCGCCTCGCCTCGCAGGGTCTCGACGATCCCTTCGCCGCTCCCGGCATCAA
>JBAUOI010000170.1:0-1779 GCA_049579665.1 Methyloceanibacter sp. | reverse complement strand
GAATCGATGGTGAATGCCGAGGAACGCCCCAAAGTTTCCTCTATCATGGCCTCTCCTGTCCCTCACGAAGCGGGTAGCAAGGGGGATGGCTGATGACCGTGCCGACGCCGCTCAAGGCGCATCGCGGCAGTCCCGACGACAACGCGCCGCATATTCTGGTGGTCGACGACGATAGCCGCATCCGCGATCTGCTGGCGCGCTATCTGCAAGACAACGGTTTCCGTGTGACCACGGCGATCGACGCGGCGACCGCGCGCGCCTGCATGCGCAGTCTCGCCTTCGACCTGCTGATCCTCGACTGGATGATGCCGCAGGAGTCGGGCATCGATTTCGCCCGCTCGCTCAGGACCGAGTCGCGGGTGCCGATCCTGATGCTGACGGCGCGCGCCGAGCCCGATCAGCGCATCCAGGGGCTGGAGACCGGCGTCGACGATTATCTCGCGAAGCCGTTCGAGCCGCGCGAGCTTCTGCTGCGCGTCGGCAACGTGCTGCGGCGCGGCGGCGCGGCGAAGGCGACCGGCGAGGTGCGCATGGGCGAGTTCGTGTTCCATATCTCGCGCGGCGAGCTCAGGCGCGAGAACGAGACCATCCGCCTCACCGAGCGCGAGCGCGAGCTGCTGCGCTATTTCGCCCAGCGTCCCGGCATGCCGGTGTCGCGCCAGGAGCTGGCCAAGGGCGAGGACGGCGGCGGCGAGCGTGCCGTCGACGTGCAGATCAATCGGCTGCGACGCAAGATCGAGCACGACCCTGCCAACCCGGTCTATCTCCAGACCGTGCGCGGCAAGGGCTACATTCTGTACCCTGAGTGATGGACGCGACCCCAGACGCCAAACCAATCCTGCCGGAGCGCATCAGGCCGTTCCGTCGCGTGCTGGCCGCGTTCGGCGACCGCATGCCGAAGGGCCTCTATGCCCGCGCGCTGATCATCATCATTGCGCCGATGGTGCTGCTGCAATCGGTGCTGACCTTCGTGTTTCTCGAGCGCCACTGGCAGACGGTGACGCGGCGGCTGTCCACCGTCACCGTGCAGAACATTTCCATGCTGATGGACCTGTATCAAACCAACAGCTCTGCCGCGAATGTGGAAACGCTGTCGCGGCTGGCCGAGCAGAATCTGGGATTGCGCGTGAGTTTCGCGCCGGACGAGGAGTTGCCGGCGGCGCGCTCGAAGCCGTTCTTCGACCTGCTCGACACCACGCTGTCGGACGAGCTGACGCGGCAGATCGGCAAGCCGTTCTGGATCGATACGGTGGGCCGCTCGAATTTCGTCGATATCCGCATCAAGCTCGACAAGGCGGTGATGCACGTGATCGCCCGGCGCAGCCAGACCTATGCGTCGAACTCGCAGATCTTTCTGTTGTGGATGGTCGGCACCTCGCTCGTGCTGTTGACCGTGGCCATTCTGTTTTTGCGCAATCAGATCAAGCCGATCTTGCGGCTGTCGGAGGCGGCCGACAGTTTCGGCCGGGGACGACCGCCGCCGGCGGACTTCAAGCCGCGCGGCGCGCGCGAGGTGCGCCGTGCCGCGCAGGCCTTCATCGAGATGAAGCGGCGCGTCGAGCGCACCATGGAGCAGCGCACCACCATGCTGGCGGGCGTCTCGCACGACCTGCGCACGATCCTGACGCGCTTCAAGCTTGAACTGGCGCTGCTCGGCACCGGCCCGGAAATCGACGCGATGAAGAAGGACGTCGACGAGATGGGCCGCATGCTGGAGGCCTATCTGGCCTTCGCGCGCGGCGACCTCGGCGAGCAGCCGGCGCCGACCGACATGGGGGC
>JBAUOI010000169.1:0-3915 GCA_049579665.1 Methyloceanibacter sp. | reverse complement strand
CAGAATCCTTCGATTGCATCCCGCGTGCTGGCGCCGGTCGCCGCCATCACTCGGAGCGCGATGGGGAGGTCATAATGGCTGCCCTCCTTGGGGAGGTCGGCCGGTGCGAGATTGACGGTGATGCGCTTCGGCGGCAGCGCCAGACCAATGGCGTTCAGCGCGCCGCGCACGCGCTCGCGGCTCTCGGCCACGGCTTTATCCGGCAGCCTGACAATGGTGAAGGCGGGGAGCCCGGGGCCGATCTGGATTTGCACGTCGACAGCGCGCGCTTCGATCCCTTCGAAAGCGACCGTCGTGACCCGCGCGAACATCGCGAAAACCCCCGTCCAAGCCCCATCACTCTAGCCAAAGGCCCGCGGCTCGGCAAGAACAATCAGAGAACATTCGTCAACCTGTCCACGGGCCAAGGGGAACCGGTCTTGAGCGATCTTGTTCTCGGTCAAAGCGCGAGACTGTCGCACGGTTAGCTTAGAGTGGCCCGACGCCAGGAGGAGAGGCACGCACACAGACATGTTCAAAGATTTGTCGATGCGGATTTTCCTCGGCCACCTCGCGGCTTACGTCGCGGTCACGCTGATTTGCGCCGGCGTCAATCTCTGGCTCACCCCGGACACGCTCTGGTTCCCCTGGGTGCTGATGGGCTGGGGCATCGCCGTGGCGACGCATGCGCTGGCGCTGCTGTTGCGCAAGACCCACCGGCGCGAGCGCGTCTTCATCGACAAATGCACGCGAAGCTTCACCGTACACCTGTTCGCCTATGTCGCGACGGTGCTGCTGCTGTTCTTCGTCAATCTCACCGTGACGCCGAATGCCTGGTGGTTCTATTGGGTGGCGCTCGGTTGGGGCGCGGGGCTCATCCCGCACGCCTGGTCCGCCTTCTTCAGGCGGCGCCCGTCCGCACCTCGGGAGGCGCCGGCGACCAAGCGGGTGACAAAGTCAGAAACGCATCCTGCGCAGAAGCAAAGCCCAGGCAAGCCAAGGCGCAAGAGCCCGGGCTCGAAACAAAGCAGCTGACGTTAGCCCTTCGGGATCAACGTGTTCGACAGCAGGCTCGGGTCGAGCAAGCGCGCCGCCTGCTCGGCGCCCGTCACCGGAAGCTTTGACTTATCCAGGAGACCGATCTGTACGAGCAGCGATGCCTGGTCCCAATAGATGTGCTCGTAAGCGATCTTGCCGTCCTCGAAGCCGACCACCGCGACATGCGGCAGCACCACCTTTCGCCCGGTCGGGGGCACTCCCGGCAGAATGGCCGGCATTTCGCAATCATGGGTGAAGCTCACGATGATCTCGTCGACGACGCGGGCTTCGTCCACGGTGCGGGAGAGGCGGCGGATCGACGTGTCCTTCGGCCAATGGCCGATGAACCAGGTCTCATAGAAGCGCCGCACGTTTTCGCGGCCGTTGCCGCCGGTCATCGTCGGAACGTGCGTCAGGTGCGGCGCGTCCGCCATCGTGGCCATGGTTGCCTCGATGTCGCGCGTCTTGAACTCGGCGTCGGTATGGGCGTCGAACGTGGCGCCAAGTTTTTTGGGGTCCGAACTCATCTTGCACGCTCCTTGCGCCGCTCGGCCTTCACCTTTTTCTCCACCACGTCCCAGATCATGGCGGCGATGTCGGCGCCGCCGAATTCGGCGATCTGTCTGATGCCGGTCGGCGAAGTGACGTTGATCTCGGTGAGGTAATCGCAGATCACGTCGATGCCGGTGAAGATCAGCCCGCGCTTCTTCAGCTCAGGCCCGAGCCGCGCACAGATTTCCTTGTCGCGCTTGGTCAAGGTCGTTGGTTGCGCCGTGCCGCCGACATGCAGATTTGAGCGCGTCTCGTCCTTCGCCGGCACGCGATTGATGGCGCCGGCAATCTCGCCATCGACCAGGATGATGCGCTTGTCGCCTTCGCGCACCTCGGGAAGGTAACGCTGCACCATGATCGGCTCGCGGAAACTGATGCCCATCAGCTCGATCAGCGAATTGAGATTGGTGTCGCCCGGCTTGATGCGGAAGATCGCGGCGCCGCCATTGCCGTAAAGCGGCTTCACCACGATGTCCTTGTGCTTGTCACGGAAGCCGCGGATCTGCTCGGGCGAGCGGGTGA
Organism: Methyloceanibacter sp.; assembly: GCA_049579665.1. Classification (GTDB taxonomy): domain Bacteria; phylum Pseudomonadota; class Alphaproteobacteria; order Rhizobiales; family Methyloligellaceae; genus Methyloceanibacter. The sequence goes on along the minus strand of JBAUOI010000169.1, from coordinate 1,824 downwards.
CCAGCGTCGGCGGCATCAGGTCGAGGAAGTCGAGCACGAACACCTTCTCCGGCGCGTTGCGCACGGCCGCCGGGTCGTTGACCACGATGGTCCTCGGCTGGAGCCGCTCCAAGAGATGCGTCGTGGTGATATAGGCCATGTCGAATGGCGGGTCCTGGCGGAGATGCACCACGTCATATTCGGCGAGGTCGACGTGCCTCGGATGCGCGAGCCGGTAATGCGCCCCCGGCTTGTCCTCCACGGTGAGGCTGTGGCCCTCGGCGATCAGCTTTCCGTCGCGCAGCGAGAGGGTGTTGGGCGTGTAAGAGAACACGTCATGCCCGCGCCATTGCGCTTCGAGCAGCAGCGCGAAGGTGGAATCGCCCCTGATATCGATGCGCTCGATCGGGTCCATCTGGAAGGCGACTTTGAGGGCCATGGCGCGCCCTTATGCCACGGAAAAAGCGTTCTCGATATAGCGCGGCCAAGCCCAGGGCGCCGCTAGCACCACGTCGAAGGCGATGTCGTGGCCCGCGTAATCCGGATGCCCGGCGAGCCAATATTGCGCGGCCCTGATGATGCGCCGCCGCTGCTTGGCTGGCAGGGTCCAGGCGGCATCCTCCTTGGTCTTGCGCCGCTTGACCTCGATGAAGGCGAGCCGTTTGCCCTTGAGCGCCACCAGGTCGATCTCGCCGACAGGGGTCTTGTAGCGCCGCGCCACGATTGCGTAGCCCTTGAGGCGGAGGATCAGCGCCGTGACCGTCTCGGCGAACAGGCCGCTGCGATAGGCTTTGACCCGCCGCTCGCGCATGGATCAGTCGCGCTTGAGCTTCAAGCCCAGCTCGTAGACGCGGGCGCGGCCGACATTCAGCACCTCTGCGACCGAGCGCACGGCGTCGCGGAAGCTCTCTAGCTTGAGCGCCTTGGTAAGCTGCTCGGCGATCATCTCGTCGCTTGGCTCGTCGGCATCGCCGGAAGGTGGAGCGACCACCACCACGAACTCGCCCTTCAACGTTTCGATATCCGCAAATTCGCCGGCGAGCCGGTCGAGCCGTCCGCGCGTGACGCTCTCATGCAGCTTGGTCAGCTCCTTGGCGATGGCAGCCTCGCGTGGACCCAACACGTCGGCCATGTCGGCGAGGCTCTTGCCGAGCCGCGGGCCCGTTTCGAACAACAGCAGCGTCGCGGGTGCGGATTTCAATTGTTCGAGCCGCGAACGGCGCGGGCCCGATTTCGGCGGCAGGAAGCCCGCGAACAGGAAGGTGTCGGTGGGGAGTCCGACGCTGGTCAGGGCGGCGAGTGCCGCCGAGGGACCCGGGATGCTCGTCACCAGCAGCTCCGCATCGAGCGCCTCGCGCACGAGCTTGTAGCCGGGATCCGAAATCAGCGGCGTGCCGGCGTCGGAGATCAGCGCCACCGACTGCCCGGCGCGCAGCCGCGCCAAGAGGCGAGGGCGCTCCTTCTCGGCGTTGTGCTCGTGATACGGCGTCATCTCGCCGCGCAGGCCGAAATGCGACAACAGCTTTTTCGAGTGGCGTGTATCTTCGGCGGCGATCAGGTCGGCGCGGGCGAGCACCGCCAGCGCGCGAAGCGAGATGTCGGCGAGATTGCCGATAGGGGTTGCAACGAGATAGAGGCCGGGCGCCAGCGGCCGCGCGATCAGCTCGGCCAGCACCTCGCCCGCGCGGGACACGGTCAGGCCGGGAGCTTCCTCGATTCGCTGTTTGTCTTGCTGATGTTGCACGGACGCCCACAACGTTAAGGCCGGCAGGGAGCAAAAACGTTACGAGATATCGTCGGCCTCCGTCCATCACGTTTGAGCCATGTTTGCGGGCAAGCTTTGCG
>JBAUOI010000168.1:0-6092 GCA_049579665.1 Methyloceanibacter sp. | reverse complement strand
CCATGCCGGTGAGTCCTTCGGGCAGACTGATGCGGTCCTGCTGCGGCACGATATTGAGCTGCTCTAGCAACTCGCTGAAGCTGATATTCGGCGCACGCTGATTGATGATGATGCCCATCGCTCCGTCGGCCGAATGCGCGCAGAGATAGATCACGGAACGGGCAAAGCGCGGATCGCCCATCGCCGGCATGGCGATGAGCAGTTGGCCATCGAGATAGCCGACGCGCTGCGGCTTGGGAGCTGTGCTACGAGCGGACATGGTTAGAGAGTACAGCCTTTGTACGGCTTGGGAAGAGCCATTGCTGCATTAACGAAACCCGCTGCATTTTCGTCGCATTGCGCCTCACGAAAGAGTGAGACTTTTCTCTGCGCTTCAAGTCGCGCCAGAAAGTCGTTGCCGCTAGAGTTGCGGCCGGATCCCAACCTCTCTCGGACATGACGATGGAACTTGCCTTTTTTCAGCGCCGCTTCACGCCTGCATTGATTTTCATTACTGGCGCAATCTTAGGCATCGCTGCCGCGGGGGCCGCGCTTGCGGCGGTGACCAGCGCCTCTCCTTGGGTCGCCTCGAACAGCTCCAAGGTTCGACTGGTATCGGGCACCGTCGAGCTTGACGGCAAGCCGGCCCTCATCGCCGGAGTGCAGCTTCGGATGAATTCCGGCTGGAAGACCTATTGGAAGAACCCCGGCGATTCCGGCGTGCCGCCCAGCTTCGACTGGACGGGATCGAAAAATTTAAGGCATGCCGAGCTGCTATACCCGGCGCCGCACAGCTTCGCCGAGGCGAACGGCACAGCGATCGGCTATGACGACGAGGTGGTGTTTCCGGTCAAGCTCACGCCAGAGCGGGAAGGGGAGGCGATCGAGCTCAAGCTCGCGTTCTCCTACGGGCTCTGCAAGGATCTCTGCGTGCCGAATGACGTGAGGCTCGACCTCGTGCTCTCTCCCGAAATTGGCAAGGGCGATGCGGCTCTGATCGGGAGTTTCCTGGCGCGCGTGCCGAAGCCTGGCAAGCAAGGCCTGTTGCCGCAACTGGCCGGCGTGGAGGCGAAGCTCGAGGCCAACCCGCCAGAGCTTATTGTCGATGCCGTGTTTCCGCCCGGTGCGACCGGGACCGACCTCTTCATCGATGCGGGCGATGTGTTCATTCCGGCCTCCAAGCCGCTCGGCCCGCTCGACGGCGGCAAGCAGCGCTTCGCCATTACCTTTGCAACGCCGTCAGAAGCTTCTGTCGTCAAAGGCAAGAGCTTGGCGATGACGCTGGTCTCAGACCAGGGCTCGACCGAGACGATGTGGACGGCGCAGTAAGAACTTTTCGCCAGCTCTTCCCTCAGCCGGCGAGCGGAAAGACGGCGCCTTGGCCGCAATAACTCCAGAAGGTAAGGTACCCGCCGCGATCGAAGTTGAGGGAGAGCATCGATGACCATCGCCGTTGGAGACCGCCTGCCGGAGGCCACGTTCAGGGTCATGGGCCCTGACGGCATCAAGGAGATCACCACCAACGGCGTGTTTGGCGGCAAGAAGGTCGTGCTGTTCGCGGTGCCCGGCGCCTTCACACCCACCTGTCACCTCAAGCATTTGCCGGGCTTCATCGAGAGCGCGGACGAGTTCAAGCAGCTCGGCATCGACACCGTGGCTTGCGTCGCCGTGAACGATCCTTTCGTGCTCGCCGCCTGGGCCGAGACCTCCGGCGGCAAAGGCAAGGTACTGTTCCTGTCCGATGGCAATGCCGAGTTCACCAAGAAGATCGGCATGGATTTCGACGGTAGCGGCGTCGGTCTTGGCACGCGCTCCAAGCGTTATGCGGCGCTGGTGGAGGACGGCGTGGTGAAAGCCTTGAACGTCGAGGACTCTCCCGGCGTCGCCCTCGAGAGCACCGCCGCGAAAATCCTCGAGCGGCTATAATCCGTCAGGCGTTGCTCTTGTTTCTGCGGTGGGGAGGCAGGAAGGGCTCCATGCCCTCGCGCGCCAGCTCGTCGGCCCGCTCATTCGCGTCATGGCCGACATGGCCCTTGACCCAATGCCAGCGCACGGTGTGACGCGAGGAGGCTTGCTCCAGCCGCTCCCATAATTCGGCGTTCTTCACCGGCTTCTTGTCGGCGGTGCGCCAGCCGTTCTTCTTCCAACCCTTAATCCAGCTGGTAATGCCACCGCGGAGATAATTCGAGTCGGTATAGAGATCGACCTCCGATGGCGATTTCAGAGCCTCCAGCGCCTCGATCGCCGCGGTCAGCTCCATGCGGTTATTGGTGGTGAGCGTCTCGCCGCCTTTAAGCTCTTTCCGGTGTGACCCCGATTCGAGGATCACCCCCCAGCCGCCCGGGCCCGGATTGCCGAAACAGGCGCCGTCGGTGTGGATGACGACTTTCGGTCGCTCCGCCATGCTCACGCCCCGAGACCATAGTCGCGATAGGACTTCACCCGCTGATGGAAGCGGAGCTTGCGCAGATATTCGTTGGGGTCCTTGGTCTTCACCAGCGCATTCGCGTCCGTGTTCATCAAATCGTAGGTGCGGGTCAGCAGGAATCGGAGCGCCGCCCCGCGCGCCAGCGTCGGCAGCCGGTCGAGCTCGGGCTTGCTCAAGGGGCGCACGCCCTCATAGGCCTGCAACAGCGCTCGCGCCTTGGTGATGTTGAAGCTGCCGTCGGACTCGAAGCACCAGGCATTGAGGCAGACCGCGACATCGTAAGCGAGCGTGTCGTTGCAGGCGAAATAGAAGTCGATCAGCCCGGAGACCCTGTCGCCGAGAAAGAACACGTTGTCGGGGAACAGATCGGCATGGATCACGCCTTGCGGCAGGTCATCCGGCCAGTGTTCTTCCAGATGCCGCAGCTCCTTTTCGATCACGCCCGATAGACCCGGCGTGACCCTATCGGCGCCGGCGCCGATCGAAGCGAACAGCTCGCGCCAGCCCCACAAGGACAGGCTGTTCGCCCTGAACATGGGGAAATCGGCGCCGGCGAGATGGAAATGGGCGAGCGCATCGCCGAGCCCCGCGCAATGCTCGATATTCGGCCGCCGCACCCACAAGCCTTCGAGGAAGGTGATCAGCGCCGCGGGCCGCCCCGCAAGCTCCTTCAGCGTGCGGCCTTCGCGGTCCTTGACCGGCAGGGGGCAAGAGATGCGGCGCGAGGCAAGGTGCTCCATCAACGCGAGGAAATAGGGCAGGTCCTGGCGCTTCACCCGCTTCTCATAGAGGGTGAGGATGTAGCGCCCGCTTTCGGTGTGGACGAGATAGTTCGAATTCTCGACGCCCTCGGCGATGCCCTTGAAGGAGGTCAGCGCGCCGATCGCATAGCTGCCGATGAAGGCATCGAGCTCCTCGTCAGAGACGTCGGTATAGACGGCCATTTACAGCGCCGGCATCTCTCTGAGCTCGCGCGGCAGCTTGAAAGCGATGCTTTCTTGCGCCGTGGTGACAGTCTCCACCGTCGCCGCGTAGCGCGCCTTGAAGGCGTCGATGATCTCGTCGACCAGCACCTCAGGCGCCGAAGCGCCGGCGGTGACGCCGAGCCGCCTGATGCCGCTGAAGGCAGTCCAGTCGATCTCGGCGGCGCGCTGGATCAGCACCGCATAGGCGCAGCCGGCCCGCTCGGCGACCTCGACCAAGCGGAGCGAATTGGAGCTGTTGGGCGAACCCACCACGATCATGCGGTCGCAAGCCGGCGCAATGCGCTTCACCGCCTCCTGGCGGTTGGTCGTCGCGTAGCAGATATCATCCTTGCGCGGGGTGACCATGCGCGGGAAGCGGTCTTTGAGCACGCCCAGGATCTCCTTGGTGTCGTCCACCGACAGCGTGGTCTGGGTAATAACCGCAACCCTGTCGGCGTTGCGTGGCATAAAGGCGCACGCATCGTCGACGGTCTCGATCAAATGCACCGCGCCGTCCGGCAATTGCCCGGTCGTGCCGATCACCTCGGGGTGACCGGCATGCCCGATCAGCAGGATCTCGCGGCCCTCGCCAAACTGGCGCTCGGCCTCGACATGCACCTTGGAGACGAGCGGGCAGGTTGCATCGAGATAGAATAGGTTGCGGAATTCGGCCGCCGCGGGCACCGATTTCGGCACGCCATGGGCGGAAAATACGATGGGCGCGTCAGTATCCGGGATTTCGTCCAATTCTTCTACGAAGATGGCGCCCTTGGCCTTGAGACTCTCCACCACGTAGCGGTTATGGACGATTTCATGGCGCACATAGACGGGCGCGCCATATTTGGCGAGCGCCAGCTCGACGATCTGGATGGCGCGGTCGACGCCGGCGCAGAAGCCGCGCGGGGCCGCGAGATAAATGGTGAGCGGAGGACGGTCGGATTGCCGCCCATTGGCCTTGATCGAGCCGGTCATCTTCGTCCCGGAGAAAACATGGGTTTGGCCGCGAGCGGGCCCAGTCTAGCCTTGTCGCGCCCGACGACTACGGATAGTTTGGCGCGCAAAACCAAGCAACCAATAACTCACGGCATTTCAAAGCAATTCTTAGATCGAGCCGGGCATATCAGGCGGGGATGCTTGGCATGTCAAGCCGAGGACGGGGTCAGGTGAAGCGTAGCGGCGGACTTTGGTGGTTGACGCCATGCGTCCTCACGGGGCTCATCGCCGCCGGCTTGTTCGCCTCAGGTTGCGCCGTCTCGCGTATCTCCAATCCGTTCAAATCGGGCGACGAGGACACTTCCGCCTCCGCCGTCAACGAGGACCGGCTGATGGAGACGGCCAAGGCCGATACCGGCACCGACATGCCAAGCGGCGCGAACACCCATTGTCCGCAGGTGGTGGCTTGGCCGCGCGACCGGCTGCTCACCGTCTACGAGGCTGGCCATGTGGGGGATCAGAACTCGGTCGTGCATCGCGGCGAGATCACCAAGATGGCGCGGGAGTGCCAGCTCTATTCGGATCGGGTGATCGTCAAATATGGCTTTGCCGGACGCGTGCTGACCGGGCCTAAAGGCGGCCCTGGCACGGTGACGCTTGGCGTGGATATCCGCGTCGATGGCGCCCAGCGCAACACGCTCGCCACCGACAAGATGAAGGTCACCACCACGATCCCCGCAGGCGCGCCTGCCGGCTATTTCTCCATGGTGCGGGAGATCGCCTTCCCCCTCGTGGTTGGCACACGGCCCGAGGACTACAAGGTCTTTGTCGCCTTCGACCGCAATGTTCCCAACGCGGGGTAGGGGCCACGATGGCCCGAAACCTGCTTAGCACGACGCTAGCGCAAACGCCGATAATCCACGGAAATAACGGCTAACGCGGGAACGGTTGCCTCGCTGTTTCCACTTTGACGCCAAGAAATCGGTCCGGGCTGGTGTTAGACCCGTTGGAGTACGGTGAAATCGTAACAGGCTAGCGAGTCTTCATGGGGCAACCCAAGCTCAGCCCTGACGTCCTAAAGTTGAGTGCGAGATATCCCACCGGCGTCCTGGGGAACCCCAAGCCGATCGCGCAGCGGTTTGCGCATACGGCGGACTTGCGCCAATCGACCTTGCGCCCCGCCGACCCGCCAAGATCATCGCAGTCAGAAGTGCTGCGCGCCTCGGCACAAGAGGCGACCGCTTCAGAGGGAGGCCGATCGGCCCTCCGGACGGGTTTGCTCAATACCGGACTTATTCTCGCTGCGGTGGTTCCGAGCCTCATTCTCGGAGCCCTTTGGCTCGGGCTGATCACCACGAGTTGGTCGACGCCCGCGGTTTCTCCCTCTGAGCCGCGAAGCGCAACTCCATCCGCAGTGCTCACGGCCCCTGACAGGATCGAAGCCATCGCCGGCGAGGATGTAAGCTTTCCCATCGCGCTCGATGGCACTGACGGCGTGCCGTCTCGCAGCGTCATCGCCGTAAGGGGGTTGCCGCAAGGCAGCAATTTCTCGGAAGGTCGCCCCTATGGCGACAGCGAATGGACGCTGAAACCGGATCAGATCGGCGATTTGGACCTCGTCCTACCGTCCGGCGCGAATGGCGAGTTCAAGCTTGGCATCGCGCTGATTGCCCCCGACGACAGCGTCGTTGCCGAGGCTGAGACGCTCCTCGAAATAGCACCCGCCCCAGTCCCGGCCGACCCGGCTGTAACCGAGGCAAGCAGTGCCCCTGAGCCCGAACTCAAAG
>JBAUOI010000167.1:0-6162 GCA_049579665.1 Methyloceanibacter sp. | reverse complement strand
CACCAGGGATTTCGTCGAGACGCTCGGCAAGACGGTCGCCGTGTCGGAGGATTTCCCAGCCTTCATGGTGAACCGCATCCTTTTGCCGATGATCAACGAGGCGGTCTACACGCTCTATGAAGGCGTCGGCTCGGTGGACGCCATCGACACTGCCATGCGGCTAGGCGCGCATCACCCGATGGGTCCGCTTCAGCTTGCCGATTTCATTGGGCTGGATACCTGCCTGTCGATCATGCAGGTGCTGTATGAGGGGCTCGCGGATTCCAAATACCGCCCCTGTCCGCTGCTGGTGAAATATGTCGAGGCCGGTTGGCTCGGCCGCAAGACCAAGCGCGGCTTCTACGATTATCGCGGCGAAAAGCCGATGCCGACCCGCTAGCGGCGACGCGCGCTGCCGAAGGCAAAGGGGGCTGGCAGGCGCTATTGCTGGTTTGGTGGCGACCCCGACAGGATTCGAACCTGTGACCCCCAGATTAGGAATCTGGTGCTCTATCCTACTGAGCTACGGGGTCTTCAATTGAGCCGGCCTTGCATAGCCGAGTTGCAGGGGCGCAGCCAACTCCGAATATCTTGGGGCCGCGGGCGTGCGATCGCAAGAGCAGCCCCGGCGCTAGCAGCTCGCTGGGGCCGCGGCGCGGCGCTTCTTCCTCGGCGCGACCTCAAGCAGGGCCGCATCGCGCGGCCGCGCATTGATCAGCTCGGCCAGAGTGTGCTTGTCGAGCACTCTGATGAAGGCCTGTAAGGCTTCGCCGAGCAGCCGGTTGATCGGCGCCGCCCGCTTGATGCCGCAGGGCAGCGACGTGCCGCCAGTGCATTCCGCCTCGACATGGGTGGTCTCGGTGACCCTGAGCACATCGCCGATGCCGATCTCAGAAGCGGGACGCGCGAGCTTCAGCCCCCCGGCGCGGCCGCGGCTCGTGGCGATGAAGCCGCCGCGCACCAGGATCGGCACGATCTTCGCCACGTTGTACTCGGTGATGCCGTCTTGGCGCGCAATGTCGGCGGCTCGCACATAGCCGTCGCCGGCAACGGCGCAGTGGATCAAAATCCGGATGGCATAGCTGGTTTGCTTGGTGAGTCGCATCTTGGGTTCGCTTGGCCGCGATTATACCAAGATTGCCGGGGCCAAGCGGGGAAAAGTGCCGCCTTTGTTCAGCTACTCGGATTGCGCCACGGGCCCGGTCCGGAGCGCTTTTCCCCGCATGCGCAAGCGGGCAACGCCGATCCCCGCGAGCATCGCCGGCACGAAGATCAGCGTGCCCTTGGCCAATAGCGGCAGCGAGACGATGGCCGGCCCCGGGCAGAAGCCCGAAAGCCCCCAGCCGATGCCGAACAGCGCGGCGCCGAGGATCAATCGTCCATCGATGATGCTCGCGGCTGGAAGATAAAACCGCTCGGCAAGGAGGGGTCTCTTCCGCCGCAACACCAGCCGGTAGCCGATGAAGGTCACCGACCGCGCCCGCCATCACGAAGATCAGGCTCGGATCGAACGTACCCGCAAGGTCGAGGAAGTTCTGCACCTTTGTCGGGTGCGCCATGCCGGAGATCAGCAGGCCGAGACCGAAGAGGAGACCGGCGAGAAAATTGACCGCTTCGCGCATGGCTCAGCCTCCGATCACATGGCGCATGACATAGACGGTGGCGAAGGCGGTCGCCATAAATGTGGCCGTTGCGACCACCGAGCGCGGCGACAGCCGGGCGATCCCGCATACGCCGTGTCCGCTGGTGCAGCCGCCGCCATAGGCTGTGCCGAACCCGACCAGAAGCCCCGCGACCGCCATCAGCCCGAGCCTGTCTGAGACGGTCTGCGCGAAGGGAGCGCCCGACACGGCTTGATAGAGGAAGGGCGAAGCGATCAGGCCGAGCAAGAGGCAAGCGGCGCCGATGGGATCGGCGCCCGCATAAGGCGGCAGCAGCCGGCCGACAATGCCGCTGATCCCGGCGATGCGTCCGTTGAGCGCCATCAGCATCACGGCAGCGATACCGATCAGCGCGCCGCCCAGCGCCGAAGCCAATGGCGTGAACTCAGTGACAGTCATGTGGCAACCTCGACAGTCTTGCGTTGCAGCAAAGGAACTGGCCGCATTACCTCGCTGTTGCAAAGATTTAATGTGAACGTTGCTTGGAGGCTCGATAGAATACGCGCTCCAGGCTGAAATGAGCTTCCAAATAATATGCGGCTTCGTACCGTCGATAAACCCGGAGTCACGACCATGACTGGACGCAGCATCTGGTGTCAGCTTTTTGCCCTGTTGGCTATGTCATGCGGCCTTGCCGCACCTGCATTTGCCGCGGACGACGCCGGCAAAAACAGCGAGATGATCGTCAACGGCGTGCCCGTCGAAGAGGGCCAGATTCCTTGGCAGGTCTTCCTCACCAGATCATGGACCGACGCCAACGGCGATAGCTGGGTGAGCTGGTGCGGCGGCTCGCTGATTGCCCCGCAATGGGTGCTGACTGCCGCGCATTGTCTGGAGGATGAGGGCGTCGCCCACAAGCCGGATGAGATGGAGGTTGGCTACGGCAGCGTTCATCGCAGCAAGCTGAAGACCGTCAAGGTCGAGCAGGTCATTCCGCATGCCGAATATGAGTCGAAGGGCTCCGATATCGGCTTGATCAAGCTGAAGCGGCCAATCGGCATCATCAAGCCGATCGAAATGGCCGCACCGCAAACCGACACGCTGCTGCACGCCGGAAACTCCAACGCGGCTCCGAGCTACGTCGTCAGTGGTTGGGGGAGACTGCTCGACATCGGCGACGTCGATCTTGCCACCCAGCTGCATCAGGTCAACCCGCAGGCGGCGCAAGCCATGGCCGAGGAGATCAACTCTCCCGAACAGCTGCGCGCGGCCGACCTGGTCGAAGTCGACGTGCAGGGTTGCGCGGACCTTTACAAGAGCGTCGGCTATAGTGCCGACCCGACCAGCACCATCGATGTCGACCGCAATATCTGCGCCGAAGGCAAGGACAGGCGAGCCGATTCATGCCAGGGCGACAGCGGCGGCCCGTTGGTTGCCAAAGTCCAGGGCAAGTTCGTGCAGGTCGGCGTCGTGAGCTGGGGCCACTCTTGCGCCGACGGCGTGTTCCCCGGCGTCTACACCAAAGTCTCGTCCTACAAGGATTGGATCAACGACACGATCAACGGCACTGCTGCGAGCGATACTGCCGCGAAGCCGTAACGCGATGCGTGACTTGCGAGAGAGGAAAGTGCAATGCCGCTCTTGGGTTTGGTTCTGGCGGTCGGAACGGCCGGCATGACGATGGGTGTCGATCTCACCGGTAGCAAATGGCAGCCGAGCTTCATGACCAAGTCGGAGATTCCCTCCGGCGTGCACATGACCGTCCAGTTTGGTCCCGACGGCAGGATCAGCGGCTATGGCGGCTGCAACCGCTTCTTTGGCGGCTACACCATCTCCGGCGATCACATCAAGATCGGCCCGCTTGGCTCCACGCGGAAAGGCTGCCCGGGGCTGACGCAGGTGGAGACGAGCTTCTTCGCCACGCTCGAGGCCGCCAAGAGCTTCGCGCGGGACGACACCACCCTGACCTTGTTCGACGCCGCAGGCGACAAGCTCGCCCAATTCGTCCGCGCCGAGGAGAAATGATCCCTCGCGGCGTCGCGCTCTGGTGAATCTAGCGGCGCCGATGCCCCGCTATCGCTAAGCTCTCCTCGCGCGTTGGCGCAATCTCGGGGGATTGTCGTGGCTCGTCTGTTCTTTGCCTCTCTCGTCACCTTCGGCATTCTGATCGGCATGGTGATCGGCCTCGTGCTCGCCGCCATGGTGGCCGCAGGAGAGGTCAATGTCACCCTCGCCATCGCCCTCACGGTCGTCATCAATCTGCTGATCTGGCTGATCAGCCCGTGGCTTTCCGACCTGACGCTCCGCTGGTTCAATAGCCTCGAGTTCCTCGACGACGCTACGGTCAAACAGCGCTATCCCGGCATTCACCAACTCATCCATCAGGTGGCCGACGACTATCGCTTTACCGCGCCGCGCATCGGCTTCATCCCCGACCGCAACCCGACCGCCTTCACCTATGGCCTGCTGCGCTCCAATGCGCGCATCGTGGTCACCCAGGGGATTTTCGAGTTCCTCAGCGAGGAAGAGCAGCGCGCCGTGGTGGCGCATGAACTCGGCCACATCGTCAATCGCGATTTCATCTTGATGACCATGGCCGGCATGCTGGTGCAGATCCTCTACCAGCTCTACGCCGCGTTTGCTAAGTCGCAGAACTCGAGCTCGAGCAAGGAAGGCAACAAGCTCGCCGTGATCGGCCTCGTCGCGCTGGTCGGCTACTATATCGGCATCTACCTCCTGCTTTATCTCAGCCGCACCCGGGAATATCTCGCCGACGCCTTCTCCGCCAGCCGCGTCGAGCCGAGGCATCTCGCCAGCGCGCTGGTCAAGATCGCCTACGGCATCGTTGCGATCGAGGACACCGAGGCGACACAAAGCTTGCTTAGAAGCACGCGGCATCTCGGCGTGATCGACGTGAAGAACGCGCGCTACACGGGCCTGCTCGCCGAGAGCACGGTCGCAAGCCCGGGCGCGGCCGCCGAGGCCATGCTGTTCGATACCTATAATCCCTGGGCTGCGCTGGTTCAGCTCAACTCCACCCATCCTCTGACTGGGCGGCGCGTCGCCCATCTCGGCGAGATCGCCAAGGAGAAGGGACAAGCTTTCGCCGATTACGACGTCGAGGCCGCGGCCGCGCGGGTTCATCTCGATCGCGGCAAGCTCTGGGGCCAATTTTTCGGCGAGCTGCTCTTGCTCATCGCTCCGCTGTTGTTTGGGCTCGTCGCGGGCCTCATGGGCGCCTGGCAGCTTGCGCCGGCAGCCATCGCCCTTGGCGTGCTGGTGACGCTACCGCTGCGCTATCCGTTCGGCGCGCCGCGACCCGCCACCGTCATGGGACTGATGAGTGATGCCGCTGCATCGCCCGTGCGCGGCCAGGCCGTGCGGCTCGACGGCAAGGCGATCGGCCGCGTGAGTCCCGGCTTCATCGCCGGCGAGGATGTCATCTTCCAGGACAATCGGCGAGCAAGGCGAGGCGACCGGCTGGTTCCGCCGGTCGATGGGCGGCTATCTCGTGCTGCGCGAACTCAAGACGAGCGCGGGCTCGCTGAGGGCCAAGCCCTTCTTCTGGCAGGTCGCGCTGAGCCTCGCCGTCATCATCGGGAACTTCTTCCTGATCTGACCCTCCCGCAATTTGGTCCGTGCAGGAATCGCGATTGACACAGTCGTGGTGCGTCAGCCTTATGCCCCCCGCTGGGCATCCTGTCGATCAACAAACCCACAGGGGGGAAGGATGTCGCTACGCTTCGCTTTGCTCTCCACCACAATCGCCGCGGTTCTCGGCCTCGCCTCCAGTGCGGCGCTCGCCGCCGAGCATGTCGTCAAGATGATGAACGACAACGGCAAGGGCGAGTTCATGACGTTCGAACCGAGCGTCGTCGAGGCCGCTCCAGGCGATACGGTCAAGTTCGTGGCCGCCGACAAATTCCATAATGCTGAGACGCTACCTGAGATCTGGCCGGAAGGAGCTGCGACCTTCAAGGGCGAGCTGAGCAAGGACGTGACGCTCACCGTCGAGAAGGAAGGCATCTACGGGATCAAATGCGAGCCGCATTTTCCCATGGGCATGATGGCGTTCGTCGTCGCCGGGAAGCCGATGAATGCCGATCAGCTCAAGGCCTTCCAGCCGCCGGAAATGGCGGTTAAGCGCTACGAGGCTTTGGTGGCCAAGCTACTACAGTAGCGGCTGAAGTGGCTCGCTTCGGCACCGCGGACGCTTGTGATTCTGCCGGCTACATCCCTAAGATGCGGCATGGTCACGGGGGCGGCCAGAATTCTCGCTTTCGCCGGGGCGGCTTGGCTCGCCGCGACCTCTTCTGCGGCGCACGCTTGCGACCTGCCTGCGTCCGAAACGGCCACCGTCGCATCAATCATCGATGGCGAGACGCTTAAGCTCACCGACGGTAGGACGGTGCGGCTGATCGGCGCCAAGGCGCCGATGCCGCCGCTCGGCTGGCGTGGCGACGATCCCTGGCCGTTCGTCGACGATGCGAGAGAGGCGCTTGCCGCGATCGCCGCGAACCAACAGGTCGAGCTGAAGCTGGGCGGCGCCCGCGTCGACCGGCACGACCATCTCCTGGCCCAA
>JBAUOI010000166.1:0-1522 GCA_049579665.1 Methyloceanibacter sp. | reverse complement strand
CTGGGTGAGCGCGGTGATCGTGTAGCGTTGCAGCTCGATGCCGCCCTTCTCATACGAGACGGTGAAGGCTTGTTGCTGCGGTGGGCGTCCCATGACGTGTCCTTCGTGAATGTGGTTGGAGTCTCGTTCAGCCCCCTACCCCGCGGCGGCGGCGCGAATCTTGGCGGGATGGGTCAGCGCCGTGTAGTCGTCCATCAGCATCCGCGTGATGTCGCCGACCTTGAACGTGTAGTGCCCGATCTCGGACACCGGCGTGACCTCGGCGGCGGTGCCGCAGATGAAGCACTCGGAGAACGCGGCCAGCTCCTCCGGCAGGATAGCCCGCTCGATCACTTTCAGCCCGCGCCGCTTGGCGAGGCCGATCACGGTACGCCGCGTAATGCCGTCGAGGAAGCAGTCGGGAAGCGGCGTGTGCAGCACGCCGTCCTTGACGAAGAAGATGTTGGCGCCGGTCGCCTCGGCGATCTGGCCGCGCCAGTCGAGCATCAGCGCGTCGTTATAGCCTTCGCGCTCGGCTTTGTGCTTCTCGATGGTGCAGATCATGTAGAGCCCGGTCGCCTTGCTCTCGACCGGCGCGGTGCGCGGGTCCGGCCGGCGATAGTCGGCGATTTTGAGCCGCAGGCCTTTCGCACGCTCGGCCGGATCGAAATACGAGCCCCAGTCCCAGGCGGCGATGGCGACATTGGTCCTGGTCTTCTGCGCGGCGACGCCCATCTGCTCGCTGCCGCGCCAGGCGATCGGGCGAACATAGGCGTCGGTCAGATTGTTGGCGCGGATCACCTCGCGCGCCGCCTTGTCGAGCTCGGCCACCGAATAGGGAATTTTGAAATCGAGCAGCTTCGCCGATTTGTGCAGGCGCTGGCTGTGCTCGGTGAGCTTGAAGATCTCGCCGTCATAGGCGCGCATCCCCTCGAACACCGCGCTCGCATAATGCAGCCCATGCGTCAGCACGTGCAGCCGCGCATCGGCCCACGGGATCAGCGTCCCGTTCAGCCAGATGAATCCCTCGCGCTGATCGTAAGGGGCGCTCGCCATCGAATCTTCCTCCGCAAGGCCGGGGGTTCTTCGCGCGGCCGGACCAAAGCACTGCACGCCACGCAATGTGCGCCTCTCCATAGCACCTTGAAGGGCAATTGCGCGAGCAAGCGCCGAGGCGTATCAAGGGCTCGATTAAGTCAACATGGCTGACATAACCGAGCGCGAAAACTAAGTCAACATGACTGACCTAAATGAGCCCCTGGAAACCGCGGAAAAGGCGGCTCCCGCCAAGCCCCTTCGGGGCAAGGCCAAGCCGCGCGGCAATGGCGGCGCGGCGACTCGCAAGCGCGCGCTGCCCGAGGCGAAGCTGCTCGAATTCGCCGAGCTGCTGTTCTTCGCCTATCGCGATTTCACCCGCGACCCCGACGCGATCCTGAAGGATTTCGGTTTCGGCCGCGCGCATCACCGCGTGCTGCATTTCGTCAATCGGCACTCGGGCTTGCGCGTCGCCGACCTGCTCGACATTCTCACCATCACCAAGCAG
>JBAUOI010000165.1:0-1990 GCA_049579665.1 Methyloceanibacter sp. | reverse complement strand
TCGTGCCGGCCCCGTCAGCGAGACGCCGGGCAAGCTCTCCGGGCGGGGGAAGATCGGCGGCATAAGCGAGTCTGACCAGTACCATGTCGGCGGCGGCCGGCGGACGCGGGCTTCCCCTCACCTCCTCATGACCTTTCAGCAGCATCTGCCAGGCGCGCGCCAGAGCGGGCATCGACAAGCGCTGCGCCAGATCGGCGGCGCGGACGCGCTCCGCCTCGCTGGCTGCGGGATCGGCGCTTGCCGTGCCGGCGGCCTTGACAATGGTCACCGCATGCACGGCATCGGCGAGATCGGCGATCACCTGGCCGGGCTCGGCGCCGTCGCGGGTCAGCGCGTCGAGTTGCTTGAGCGCGCCGCCGGCATCGCCCTTCAGCACCGTCTCCAGCAGATCGAAGATGCGGGTGCGGTCGGCGAGGCCCAGCAACCCGCGCACGGCATCGGCCTTGACCTCGCCGCCGCCGAAAGCGATGGCGCGATCGAGGATGGAGAGCGCATCGCGCACCGAGCCTTCCGCCGCGCGGGCGATCAGCGCCAGAGCGGGCCGGTCGGCGGAAGCCCCTTCCTCGGCGGAGATGCGGGCGAGATGCTCGGTCAGCATATCGATCTCGATGCGCTTCAGGTCGAAGCGCTGGCAGCGCGACAGCACCGTCACCGGCACTTTGCGCGCCTCGGTGGTGGCGAAAATGAACTTCACATGCTCTGGCGGCTCTTCCAGCGTCTTGAGCAGGCCGGCGAAGGCCGGCTTCGACAGCATGTGCACCTCGTCGAGGATGTAGACCTTGTAGCGGGCGAGGTTCGGCTTGTAGTGCGCGCTGTCGATCAGCTCGCGGATGTCGTCGATGCCGGTATGCGAGGCGGCGTCCATCTCGACCACGTCGAGATGGCGGCTCTCGAGGATGGCGCGGCAATGCACGCCTTCGCCTTCCATTTCGAGCGTCGGACCCTCGATTCCCGGCGCCTCGTAGTTGAGCGCGCGGGCGATGAGCCGCGCGGTCGTGGTCTTGCCCACCCCGCGCACGCCGGTCAGCATATAGGCCTGGGCGATGCGGCCCGAGGCGAAGGCGTTGCGCAGCGTCCTGACCATGGCCTCCTGGCCGATCAGCTCGGCGAAGACCTTGGGCCGGTATTTCCGCGCGAGCGCCGCGTGGCTCTCGGGTGCCTGCGCGCGGGCCGCAGAGGCTTCAGCCCTTCCCTTGGCGGGACGCTTGGCGCTTTTCTTGTCTTCGGCGTCGGCCATACGGGAGAACTTTCACGCGAAGGGCTAGCGAAACCTGGGCGGCGTGCCGCGACGCTCTACTAAGGCGAAGGTGGGAGGCTGGACGAGCAACCCGCGAAACGCTCGTTAGGGCTGCTTCCTTCCGGACCTGACCCGGTTGGCGAGGCACGCGCCTGCTGCCAACCTCCCTATTGGAGTAT
The DNA here is from genome assembly GCA_049579665.1 of Methyloceanibacter sp. GTDB lineage: Bacteria > Pseudomonadota > Alphaproteobacteria > Rhizobiales > Methyloligellaceae > Methyloceanibacter. The sequence continues at coordinate 574 of JBAUOI010000165.1, read as the reverse complement.
ATCGGAGATAGCGGCCCCTGTGGCAACCCGCTCAACACCCCGGAGTAATGCCGGTCGAACCCGGAGCGATCGCAGATGACGAGATATGTCGCACTCCTGCGCGCCGTGAATGTTGGGGGAACTGGCAAGCTGCCGATGACGGAGCTGAAGGCCATGTGCCTCGACGCCCGCTTCGCACGCGTCGAGACCTATATCGCCAGCGGCAATGTCGTGTTCGAGAGCGGGCTCGCGCCGGCGAAGGTCAAGGCGATGCTTGAGTCGCGTCTCGCGGCCCAATTCGGCAAGCCCATGGGCGTCGTGGTCAGAACGGCGGCGGAGATGGCGGCCGTGCTCAAGGCCAATCCTTTCACCGACACCGAGCCGAAGCACACTTATGCAATCTTCCTCGATGCACCACCGCCATGCGATGCGTTGCAGCAAGCGGTCGGACAGACGGACGAGACGATGGCGCTCGGCGAGCGCGAGATCTTCGTCCATTACGGCAGCGGCATGGGCCGCTCCAAGCTCAGGATTCCAGCGGCGAGACTAGGCACGGCGCGCAACATCAACACCGTCGCGACCCTGGCAGAGATGG
>JBAUOI010000164.1:0-3972 GCA_049579665.1 Methyloceanibacter sp. | reverse complement strand
CCGATCAGCTCGCGCGCCAGCACATAAGCGAGCGCGAGCAGAGCGGTGGCGACAGTGACGAGCAAGCTGATCGGCCCGCGCTGCGGGAAAGACGGCAGGATCGAGGCATGCGCCCGGCTGACGATGGCTGCTTGCGCCGGCACGGCGCCCATGTCGTGGCGGGCGCTCGCATCACGATAGCGGGCAAGATAGGATTCCAGAAGATCACGCTGCGCTTTCGCCTCGCGTTCGAGCGCCCGGAGCTTGATCTCCGCCTCGCTCAAGCCGGAGGCTTGCGTCTTCACCTCGTTGAGGCTGCCCCGGAGCGAGGCCGCGCGGGCGCTCGCCACCTCGGCCTCGTTTTCCAGGCTCTTGACGATCTTCGCGGCCTCGTCGCGAATCTGAGCCCTGACATCGGCGAGTTCGGAATTGAGCTGCTTGACGCGCGGATGCGACGGCAACAAGGTCGCCGACAGCTCGGCAAGCTGGCGCTGCACCTGTACGCGCTGGTCGATGAGCCGTCCGATCAGCTCGGATTTCAGCACTTCGGGCGTCGCGTCGATGTCGCCGCCATCGGCCAGCATCTTATTGATGAGGCGCGCGCGCGCCTCGGCCTCCGATTTCTGAGCCTTGGCGAGAATGACCTGGCTGTTCAGCTCGGAGAGCTGCTGGGCATTGAGGGTGACATTGTTGGTGCCGGCGAACAGGCCTTGGCTCGCCTTGAATTGCTCGACGGCGGCTTCAGCCTCGGCCACCTTCGGGCGCAGCACCTCGATTTGGGCGTTGAGCCACGCGGTCGCGTCCTTGGTCTGCTCGAGCGCCGCCATGCGCTGCCAAGCGATATAGACGTCGGCGAGCTTGTTGGCGATTTGCGCCGCGAGGCCGGAATCGCCGGAGGTGTAGTCGATCGCGATCACGCTCGACTTGGCCAGCGGATACACCGAGAGATGCTCGGCGAAGGTGTTGGCGGCCTTTTCCTCCTCGGACCTTTCAGATCCCCTGCCCAACCCCAAGCTGCGAAACAAGCGCCCAACGGCGCTCACGCCGGCGTCCTTGGCGAAGGCCGGATTGTTGGTGAGATCGAGCGCCTTGATCACCTCGACCGCGAGGTCGCGCGAGGTAATCACCTGCACTTGACTCTGCACCGCCTGCTCGTCGAGCACGCGTTGCTGAGGATTGCGACCCTCGTCGTCGGCCGGCCGCGTGAAGGTGGATTCGTCGTTCTGAATGAGGATGCGCGCTTCGGAGGTGTAGAGCGGCCGCATCATCGACAGCACGATGAAAGTCACGACCCCGGCGCCGATGGCGAGCCCGAGAATCCAGCCCTTGGCGCGCCACAGCGCGCGCCCAAGCGCTTGAATGTCGATGTCCTCCGTGACGGGAGGATTCTGGTCAGACTTGGTCAAGCCACCGAACTCCGAGAGCGGGCTTTCTCATTAGACCGACAGCTCGTAACCAAATGCTTAAGCGGCGGCCCGCTTCGAAACGGTTGCTCAGCATTCGTTAACCACGGGAGCCCTAAAACGGAGCATGCGAGTCCGGGCCGCGCGGTGTGCGCTTCTGGCGCTTGCCGCGGTTGCGGCCGCGCTACAGGGGTGCAACCGGAGCGCGATCCCGGGGTTGACGACTCCGGATTATGCGCTGGCGACGCCGGCGCCCTTGCCGCCGCCCGGCCCCCTGCCGCTGATCTCCGCCAATGCCGGTCCTCCGGGCGCGCCAGCCAACCCCTACGGCACCTATCGGCTCGACGCGGGCGACCGCGTGCGCGTCATCGTGTTCGGCCAGGACAATCTCTCTCGCGTCTACGGTATCGATTCGAACGGCGCTATGTCGATGCCGCTGGCCGGGCAGCTCCGCGCCCGCGGCCTGACCCCCTACCAGCTCTCGCTCGACATCGCCGCCGAGCTCAGGCGCAGATATATCAAGGACCCGAAAGTCAGCGTCGAGGTCGAGACCTATCGGCCGTTCTTCATCCTGGGCGAGGTCAACAAACCGGGCGGCTATCCCTATGTCAACGGGATGACGGCGGAGGCGGCCGTAGCCATCGCCGAAGGCTATACCGAGAGAGCCAAGAAGCGCATGGTTCGCCTCACCCGCAGATTTGGCGGCGTGAACAGCACTGTCATGGTGCCCACCGATTATCCGGTGCAGCCCGGCGACACTATTTACGTTCTCGAACGCTTCTTCTAAAGCTCACATAAGAGCCCTTCAGAGGTTCTGGAACGCGGGGTCCAGTGAGCTCTACGCTACGTATTCTGCATTGCCTGCGCGCGCCCGTCGGAGGTCTGTTCCGCCACGTCCACGATCTGGCGCTGGGGCAGGCCCAGCTTGGGGCCGAGGTCGGCATCATCTGCGATGCGCGCACGGTCGGCGATCCGGTCGCGCTCGGGCGCTTGGCCGACAATTGCGTGCTTGGGCTGACGCGCATTCCAATGTCCCGCCAGATCGGATTCGGCGATTGGCGAGCGACGGGCAAGGTGGCTCGGCTCGCCCGCAAGCTCGAGGTCGACGTGCTGCACGGCCACGGCGCCAAAGGGGGCGCCTATGCGCGGCTCGCCGCGCGACGGCTGAAGCGCAGAGGCTCCAGGGTCAAGGCCGTCTACACGCCGCATGGCGGCAGCCTGCATTACTCCCCGTCAAATCCCATGGGCCGGCTCTACATCATGGCGGAGCGCAGGCTGCTGCCTTTGACCGATGGACTGCTGTGCGAGAGCCTGTTTGCCGCCAACCGCTTTGTCGAGCTGATCGGCGAGCCGCGTTGTCCCGGGCGCGTCGTGCCGCATGGGCTTTACCGCCACGAATTCTACGAGCCGATGCTGGCCGATGACGCGGTTGATTTCGTGTTCGTCGGCGAGCTCAGATATTTGAAGGGCGTCGATGTGCTGCTCGAGGCACTCGCCGCGCATCAGGCCGTATTTCCCGGACGGGCCTTGATTGTCGGCAGCGGGCCCGACGAGGCGAAGTTCAAGCGCCTCGCCCGCAGGCTCGGACTGAACGGCAGAGTTGCGTTCTCGAGCGCCCAGTCGGCGCGGAGTGCTTTCGCGCGGGCAAGGTGCATCGTGGTTCCCTCGCGCGCGGAATCGTTTCCATACATCGTGCTCGAGGCCGCGGCGGCGCAGATGCCCTTGATCGCGACCAATGTCGGCGGCATTCCCGAGATCGTCGCCGGCGTTGACATGCCGCTCATCCCGCCGGGAGACGTGCCGGCGCTGGCGGGTCAGCTGCGCGCCTTCCTCGCCGGCCCGAAGCCTTTCCTCGAACGTGCCGCCGCTTTGCAGGAAATCGTCGCCGAGCGTTTCACTGTGGAAAACATGACGCACGAGATCATCGACTTCTACATCTCCGACGTCGGCGCCGGGGTCTCGTAGGTCGCCGGCACTGGCTGGAAAAGGCCGCTTTCCCTTCGGGAAATCCCGCAGCCTGCCGCTTCCGAAACTCACCCTTAACCATAGCTTCACGGCGAGATGCCGGAACGGCGTTCGCTTCACGCATCGCAAAGCCGTCTTGGCGTAAACCGGTTGAGTGAAGCCGCGAATTTTGGCGCGCTGTCTGCATAGAACCTGCTTCCGCAAGGCAGGGTGTAACGCTTTGTAACAGGGCAATAAGAAGATGAGTGACAGTGAGGTTGTGGCGGGGCGTCAAGCGTCGGTGACGTTGCGCACGCGCGGACGCGGCAAGGCGCGAAGCAGGTTTCCCGAGCGCCGCCGCACCCCTCGCCCGCGTCTCGCCGAGATCAGGCGCGGCGCCAAGTTCAACCTGATGCCGCCGATGGTCGTCACGGGCGCCATCCGCGCGGTCGAATTCCTGCTCGTGGCGGGGCTCGGCTTCGCCATCTATCTGGGCTACGTCGAGCGGGACGAGCAAAGCGCCCACCTCATCTATCTCGCCGTGGCGCTGACGGCGGCGGCAGCCAACACGCTGATGCTGCAAACTTTCGATCTCTACAGCGTGCCCGCGCTGAGCGCTTTCGTCAGGAGCTTCACCCGCATCGCG
>JBAUOI010000163.1:0-9168 GCA_049579665.1 Methyloceanibacter sp. | reverse complement strand
TCGGCCTGCGCCGTCTCGACCATCGGCGCAAAGCGCGGCAGGTCGCTCAAATAGACGGTGAGCCGCACGCAGTCCTTGAGGCTCGCCCCCTCGGAGGCGGCGATCAGCTTGATGTTGAGGAAGGCCTGGCGGATGCGCGCCTGCGGGTCCTTGACCAGCGTGTTGGTGTTGGGGTCGATGCCCTGCGTGCCGGCGACGAAGACGAAATCGCCGGCGCGCGCGCCCAAGCTCCAGGTCCCCTCGGCCTTGATGGCGCCGGGAGGAGCGAGAGTCTTCACGCCGTTCGGCGATTGCGCCCACGCCAGAGCAGGGCTTGCCGCCAGCGCAATTGCCGCCAGGCAAGCCAGAGCGAGGCGCCGCGCCATGTCGCGCGCCAAATTCTATGCGGCGATTTGCTTGAACAGCCGCACGATCACCAGCAGGATCACGGCGCCGATGAAAGCGAGGATGATCGCTCCCAGCACCCCTCCCCCCAGCGTCAGGGTGATCCCGAGGACTGGAAACAGGAAGCCCGCGATCAGCGCGCCGAGGATGCCCACGACGATATCGCCGACCAGGCCGAAACCGGTCCCTTGCACCAGCAGGCCCGCGAGCCAGCCTGCGATGGCCCCGATAACACAGGCGATGATGATTGCTGTCAGCATTGTTCCCCCCAAAGTTCTCAAGCTTCGACTGGCCAGACTAGCATGAGTCGGGGCTTGCGGGCCTCCTTGCCCGCATATGCCGCGCCATATCCGCGAGCTCGAACAGCGGGCGGCGAAGCGCTTCCTTCGTACGGCCAGGGGAAACTAAATGCCGCGCTGCTTGGCGATCGCCTTATAGGCTCCGTCGAAGGCGGCGACCTTCTCGATGGCGATGGCGATAAACTCCGGCGGCACGCCACGCGCGATCAGCGCGTCGGGACGGTTCTCGGCAAGCAGAGCGCGGTAATGATTCTGGAGTTGCTCATCGCCGACCGAGGGGTCAAGACCGAGCACCTCGTAGGGGTCGCGCTTGGAGGCGACGACGTGGCGGGCCTTGATCGTGCCGAACTCGCTGTCGGAAAGGCCGAAGCGCTTGGCGACCTCGCCGAGGAACTCTTCTTCCCGCGGATGCAATGCGGCGTCCGCCTTGGCGACGTGGAACAGGCCTTCGAGCACGTCCGCGAGCATCTTGCGATTGCCCTTGAACACGATCACGAGTTGCTCGGCGCAATCCTCGTAGCCGGCGACGTTCTGCTTGGCGAGATTGAAGACGCGGGCGCCTTGTTTCATCTCCGCGTCGGAGACCTTGAACGCAGTTTTGAACGCCTTGACCTCGTCCTTGGTGACGACGCCGTCGGCCTTGGCCATCTTGGCGGCAAGCGCGATTACGCCAACGGTGAAGGCGACGTCGTTTTCCGCGTGCTCCACCTTCTTACCCGGCTTGTCGAGCGCGGCACGGCTGCCCAGCAACGCTCCGATTGGTCCCGCGACCAATAGCTCCGCGGCCCCGAGTTTCCCCCAAATCGACATTGGCAACCCCTGCAATGACCCTGCGGCGCCTAGACTGGAGCATCCCGGCGTCGCCGACAAGGGCCGTTCCGCGCCCCAGTGAGCGCTCGTCTCTGCCGATGTCGGGACCCAAGCAGGCGGCCGCTAACCCGCGCGGTTCGGCGTGCCGAGGATGTGGCTTTTCGGCGGTAACATCACCTGGTCGAAGTCCTGGGTGAACATCGCGGCGGCGAAGAAGGCGACGGCGCGCAGCGTCTCTTTGCCGGTGTTCTCGAGGTCGTGGCGCATCGGTGTCGGCAGCACGAACACGCTGCCTGGGCCAACCGCGTGGGTCGATCCGTCCTCGAGATAGAGCTTACCGGTGCCGGCGATAATGTATTGCGTCTCCTCCGTCGCGTCGGTGTGCCAGCCGAGCCGCTTGCCGGGCTCGATCTCGTAGACGATGGCCGATGAGGCGGTCGCGCCGTGCCCGCCATAGACGGCGAAAGCTCCCTGCCAGCTTACCGCCTTGTCGGTCTCGCCCCAGACCTTGGCGCGCGGCAGCCGGTCGGAGGCGACGACGATACCCTCACTGGAAGACTTGGCCGCGAGTTGCTTCGGCTTGCTCGCAGGGGTTGGGGTCATTGCCGCTTCTCCTTGTTAGATCGGACGTGGGCTTATTCTGGTGCACTCGAGCTATACTCTCTGCGAAGCCCGCGCCGCGGATTCGATTCAAACTGCATCTTGTTGCGGCCTGGCTTCGCCAAAGGACGCGAACAGCCGGTCGAGAAAATCGCGCGCCTTGGCATAAATTCCCGGCGCCTCGCTGTCGCGCGGTCCAGCGATGCAGAGTGGAAGGTCCATCTGCTCGCACTCGCAAAGCCAAGTGACCGCGCGTTCAAAGCCGCCGCCCGCATCGAGATCGATCACCAGCAGCGGCCTGCGAAGTTCATCCGCGCAAACAATCGCGTACTTGGTCCCGCTCGATACAAGTCTGCGCCGGTCGAGCAGCACCATTAGTCTATCGGAGTCGCGCACGTTCCATTCGGTGCGTTGCTTGGGATCAGCAAACGGCGTTTCTTGCAAACGGTCATAGCGTGCGAGAACGCCCGGCGGGTTGGGCAAATCCTCCGCCCAGCCGCCTTTCGGACACCATCCGGCATAGGCGATGCCCTTCTCGATCGCCGCATCGAGAGCGGCGCGATCGACACCTGTCTGGCCCCCGGAGACGATCTTCAGCATAGCCCGATCATTGCCCGCAAATGTATGCAAATTGCGAGCGCCACATTTGGCCGATCCTCACCTTCTGCTGCAAGGGTCCCCTGCCCCACGAAATGCAGGAGGTCCCACATGGCCAAATCAGCCAACAAATGGTCCGCCGAGGTCACCGCCCACGATCATCCCTTCGACCTCGAACCGGGCCTATTCGCCAACGGCACGGCGCAAGAGATCGCCGCCGCGGTGAAGAAGTCGGCGCAAGATCCCGCGCGCCACAGCGGCGATCCTTATCGCACGGCGATGTCGATGCTGGATTTTTACGTCAATCGCGCCGGCGACAAGCTTTCCGTCGAGCAGCGCACCAAGCTGGATCAAGCCAAGATGGCGCTGCGCCAGTCGTTCGGGCGTTAGGCCGCAGCCAGCTGCTGGTCAAGAGCGGTGGCCCGTTGCAAGGCGGGCCGCTGCTCCAGCCGCCCGACATAGGCCATGAATTCGGGCCGCGTCGGCAGAAGGCTGAACATCATGCCCCAGCGCAGCGTCGAGCCGACCACCACGTCGGCGGCGGTGAACTGCTCGCCCATCAGATAGGGCCCGGGCTCGACCGCCTCAGCCGCCACGTTCATGACCGTGTCGAAATCGCCGTAGCCGAGAGCGCTTCGCCGCGGGGTCTCTTGGCGCGGGAAGGCCCGATCGGTGATGGCGGGCTCGATGCAGCCGGGTGAGAAGAACAGCCATTTGAGATAGGGCCCGCGGCGCGGATCGCCCACGGGCACGTTGAGCCTGGCATGCGGAAATTCGTCGGCGAGATAGGTGCAGATCGCGGCAGCCTCGGTGATGACCGCCTCGCCATGCTTGAGCGCCGGCACCTTGCCCATCGGATTGACCGCCAAATAAGCGGGCTGTTGCTGGTCGCCCTTCATCAGGCTCAAGACATGGAGGTCGTAGGGCTCGCCAAGCTCCTCGAGCATCCAGCGGACGATCGAGGAACGCGACGGGGCGGCATGATACAGCGTGAGCTTCGCCATCAGAGTCTCCTTTTCCCTGGGACCAGCATCTAAATCGAAGGTGTGGCGTTAAGATGATGACGAGCGCGCATCTGGTCGCATCGATGGCAAGCAAAACACCCGCAAAAACCAAGGCATCGGCAAAACGCTGGTCGCAGGACGTGACCGAGCATTCGCACGCGCTCGACCTGGAGAAAGGCGTTTTCACGCTGAAGGATCCGAAACGGATCGCCGCCTCGCTCAGGCGCTCGGCGGAAACGAGCCATCGGCGCAAGGCCGATCCCTATCGCTCGGCCATGTCGATGCTGGTCTTCTACATCAACCGTGCCGGCAAGAGCCTCAGTCAGGCGGATCGCGCGCGCCTGGAAAAGGCGAAGGACGAATTGCGCAAGGCCTTCGGCAAGGCGCCGTCTAGGGCTAAAGCCGGCTAACCCTGCTCGGCCTTGGCCCAGCCTTCCACCTCGCCGATCCAATGCTCCGCGTGCTGCACGAACGTCGCGAGCACGGCGTCGAAGGCCGACTCCTCAGCCGCTTCATTGCCGCGGTCCGCCTGGAGATCGGCGAAGACCTGCCGGTAATCGGTATAGCCTTCCATCTCCTGCCGGCGATGCCAGAGGAAATCGCCGATGAAGAAGAACTTGATCCAGGAGAACAGGCAGTCCGTCCAGTCCTCGAGGTAGTAGCGGAGGTGGACGCTGGGAGCGCAGAGATATAGGTCGGCGCCGTTCAGCGTTTCGGCGCCGCTCGCCAGGCAGTCCTCCTTGGTGGCGACCTCGACCAACCTGCCGTCGAGAAAAGGATGCTCGGGACTTTGGAGGAAGACGAAGCTCATGCGGTCGGCCCCGGGATAGAGCCCGCGCGGGTCGAACAGCTTGAAGTCGAGGCCGCGCAGCCGCGCGGTGTTGATCGCGATCAGCGGCGGAGTTTTGGCGTCGGCGTCTTCGATCAGAGTCGCGCCGGCTTCGCGCGCGGTTGCGACCAGGGCTTCGGGGTGTGGGCTGATGAAGCTCGATATGAGAATCTTGCCCGAAACCTCCTGGTCGATGCTTTCGACATTGGCCCTCGCGCGCTGTTCGCCGCGCTGCTGGTTCATGATGTCGAGAATGCGCGGCCGCTCGGGCTGCCGCAGGCGTAGATATTCGTCGCTTCGCGCCGCCAGGCGGTGCAGATGACCGAGCATCCGGTCCCGGACGCGCGGTTCGCGGCAGTTGCCTTTCCAGACAACGGCGACGGAGGGCATGGATCAAAGTCCCCGTGACAGCGAGAGAACCGAGAAGTTGGGGGACATTGCCCCCGCCGCGCGGCGCAGGCAAGCGATGTCCCTCAAAAAGGTTGCCTCGAAATTCACTTACGCGGCGCTCGCATGGCGCGAACTATGCACGCTCGCGGCGCGGCGGTTATAGTGAGTCTAGAGGGAATCCCGGGACAGGCTTTGCCGCGCGGAGTTAACGATGGACGATTGGGACAATTTCTACATGCTTGCGGGCGGCACGGCGGGCACGCTGATCGGCCTCATTTTCGTCGTCATTACGCTCGGCATCGACCACGCCAAGAAGGGCGATGATTTGGGGGCGCGCGTCTTCGTCACGCCCATCCTCGTCTATTTCACAAGTCTGCTGGTCATTTCCATGGTGATGGTGCCGCCGATGTCGGCGATGGTGCGCGCCGTCTCGCTCGGCGTGATCGGCTGCGCGGGCCTTGCCTATGTGTTGAATCTAACGCTGATTTCTTGGGGCGGAGGGCTTTCGCGTGGCGAAGGCTTAACCAATGGGCTGAGGATGCTCTACTACCTGCTGCTCCCGCTCGCCTCTTATGCGCTGATTGCGGCGGGGGCCGTCGCATGGGCGCTCGAGGCACCATTCGCTAACGCGATCACCGCCGTTGCCGTGGTGATCCTGCTGGTGACCGCTCTGCGCAACAGCTGGATGATCACGCTGGCGATTGCCCGCCGCGAATAAGCAAGATTGAAAGCGAGGCGCGGCACCCGGGCTGAGCGCCACGCCTCGTTAGCTTGTTCAGGCGCGGGGCTAGAGCCCCGCGACCATTGGACTGTGCCGCGACTTAAGCCTTGGCGTGGTGGGTGTGTCCCATTCCCGCCAGCATGCCGGCGAGCTTTTCGGACACATAGCCGAACACCGCGCCGATGATCATCGACAGGATGACGACGACGACCGGATTCTCCATCGATCCCGCCGTCAGGCTTCCAGTTGCATCCTTCATCAGCGCGTAAGCGACCACGGAGGCGAAGCCGTAGACCTGCGCCGGGATGACGGCGAACATCGGTATATTGGCGAGCAGAACCATGGCCGCTACGCCAACGCCGACGCAGATCCCGGCCCATACCGGCAGGCCGAGCTTATCGGCCATTCCGGTCTTGGTGGCTACAACCAGGGTAATTCCGGCGATGATGGCGCCGGCGGCGTTGTTGAGGATCGCCGATTGCAGGCCCTGCTCCTTGCCACCGCAATGGAAGAAGCAACCCCAGGCGATGAACGCGGCCCAGATCGCAAGAACCCCACCGAGCGGCCCCAAGAAGAGCCACGTGGCAATCGCGCCAAGAACACCAACGCTAATCGCAAGAGCTGTATTCGAGGACATCCTACCCCCCTATGTTGCAAGAGCGGGCAGATGCGCCGGGAGTGCCGGCGGTCCACCGGCTCAATGATCGGAAGCTCGTATTCTAGCCAGGTCGATTCGGCTCCCAAGAAAGCATAGTGGAAAACTGTGCCATTTTGAACATGGATTCATCGTTTTGCCCAATTCGTAGTCAGTTCCAAGGAGTTGGTCCAGGCCCGCTTTGGTTGACTTGAGGCTGAGGTCAGAGCGGCTTAGCTATCGGACATGACAAGCAAGGTGCATGTGATCGGCGGCGGCTTGGCGGGAAGCGAGGCGGCCTGGCAGCTCGCGCAATCAGGCGTTCCGGTCGTGCTGCACGAAATGCGTCCCACCCAGCAGACCGACGCGCATCAGACCGGCGCCTTCGCCGAACTGGTTTGCTCGAACTCCTTCCGCTCCGATGAATGGGAGACCAACGCCGTCGGGCTGTTGCATGAGGAGATGCGCCGCGCCACCTCGCTGATCATGGCGGCGGCCGACGCCAACAAGCTGCCGGCCGGGGGCGCGCTTGCGGTCGATCGCGACGGCTTCGCCGCGAAGGTGACCCGTGCGCTCGAGGACCATAAGCTGATCGAGATCTCCCGGCAGGAGATCGCGGGGCTACCCCCGGCCGCATGGGACAGCGTGATCGTCGCCACGGGACCCCTCACCTCGGCGGCGTTGGCGCATGCGATCCAGGGGCTGACCGGCGAGGCCGAGCTCGCCTTCTTCGACGCCATCGCGCCGATCGTGCACGCCGAGTCGATCGACATGTCGGTGTGCTGGCGTCAGTCGCGCTACGACAAAGCGGGTCCGGGCGGAGGCGGCGCCGATTACATCAACTGCCCGCTCGACAGGAACCAATATGAGTCATTCATTGCGGCGCTGCTCGCCGCCGAGAAGACCGCCTTCAAGGACTTCGAAGGGACGCCCTATTTCGAGGGCTGCCTTCCCATCGAGGTGATGGCCGAGCGAGGGCCAGAGACCTTGCGCTACGGGCCGATGAAGCCGGTCGGTCTGTCGAACCCACATCGACCAGGCGTGAAGCCTTACGCCGTGGTGCAGCTGCGTCAGGACAATGCGCTCGGCACGCTGTGGAACATGGTCGGCTTCCAGACCAAACTGAAACATGGCGAGCAGGTGCGCGTGTTCCGCACCATTCCCGGGCTCGGGGGGGCCGAGTTCGCGCGGCTCGGCGGCCTGCATCGCAACACTTTCCTCAACAGTCCGAAGCTGCTCGATGCCACGCTAAGGCTCAAAGCCGATCCGCGGCTTCGCTTCGCGGGCCAGATCACCGGCGTCGAAGGCTATGTGGAGTCGGCGGCGATCGGGCTCATCGCTGGCCGCTTCGCCGCTTCCGAGCGGCTTGGCCGCACGCTTGCCCCGCCGCCGCCGACCACCGCGCTCGGCGCGCTGCTCAATCACATCACCGGCGGTCATTTAAGTACCGCGGGCGAAGCCGGCCCGCGCAGCTTCCAGCCGATGAATGTCAATTTCGGACTGTTCCCCGAGATCGCCGCGCCCATTGCGCCTCGCGGCAAGGGCCCGCGCAGTTCCAAGGGCTTCGAGCGGAAGCGCGCACTTGCCGCCCGCGCCCTCGCCGATCTCGAGATCTGGCTCGCACGGAAAGAACCGATCGCCGCCGAGTAAGCCTATTCCGCGCGGCCGATCAGCAGCCAGAATCGCAGCAGCGAGATGTCGAAATCGGGCTCCTTATAGGTGCCGTTCAAATTGTCGATGACCATGATGCCGGCGAGGCTGCCTTCCGTACCCTTCAACTCGATCGGCCGATGGTCCATGACCTTCGGCCAACCGCGGCGATAGACCTCCTTCACCGCTTCGGAGATGTCGAATGTCACTGCGGTGCCGTCATTCAGGCTTGCCCTCAGAAGCTTGTCCGACAGCTCGAGCTTCACTGTGCCGAGCCCCTCGACGTCAACGCTCTCAGGCGGAACGGGCGCGGGCGATGGGCCGCCTTCGAACACGATTGGGCCCACGATATAAGCGCCCTTCCCCGGAACGAGCACGGCGGGCACGTCGGAATAATGGGTAAAATAGACAACGCCCGACGCATTGCCGAGATCGGGGCGAAGCCCGAGCGCAATCAGAAGTTGGCGCGCGGTCTCCTCCGGAGACTTGCCGGGCGCGAAGGGATCGTCGGGATGGCCCTCGAACCAAGGCGCGAGCAGGACGAGCGAGCGGTGGGTGTTGAGATACCATTCGATGGCGCGGGCGCGTGCCGCTTGCTCGCCGAGCGGATTCTCGGTGGCGTCCTCACCGCGCGGCACGATCTTGCCCTCTACCAGCATGCCTTTGGCGGCGAGGATTGAGGCGAGTTCGGCCTTCTGGCTCAACACTGAAAGGCCGATGGCGCCCCCTGGGCCAAACGCGGCGGCAAGAAGAATCAAAGCCAGCACGCCCGGCAGAAGCCGCAAATCGAAGCGAGAGCCTTGGACGAGGCGAAACGCCGCGAGGATCAGCGCCCAAACACCGATGAGCACCATCAGATAGCGCTGCTCGGTGAGACCGTAATCGGCGATGCGCCGCGACACGGCGATGAACAGCAGTGCGACCGGAAGCGCGGCGAGCCATACCCAATAACGCCAGAACAGACGAACCAGCAGGCCGCCCGTCTTGCGGCTCGGATAGCCGAGCAGCAGCGTCGCGGCGCCGGCGAACAGATAGCCCACCACCATCGCGCCGAGCGTGCCTTTGGGCAGCTCCCAGGCGAGCGCGATCTTGACGGCATAGGCGTAGAGAATGGCGGTGTAGACGAGGAGCAGCGGGACGAGCACGAATTTCACCAGCGCGGCAACCGCGCGCATGGTGAAGTCGCCCTCCTCCCGCGCCGTGATCGGGTCGGTGAAGCTGCGCGGCGCGAAGGCGAGGAAGCTTACGGG
>JBAUOI010000162.1:0-1577 GCA_049579665.1 Methyloceanibacter sp. | reverse complement strand
TTCCCGAAAACCGTCACCGTCGATCCAGAGACCGGAGAAATCCACGACAGCGGCTCCGTACTTCTTGCCGAGAAAACGGCAGCTCTTGGCACTTAACGGACGTCGATGCTGACGCTCAGCATGTCCGCTTTCAGGGCTAAAGCGGACATCCCTGATCTGCACTCTGTGGTCCGTTAATGACCCATTTCGGACATGGGCCACATTCATCGCGGCTTTGGCAATTGCCGCTTGAAAAATAGCGCAGCAAGACCGTCTTCGGTGATGCGCACGACGGCGCGCCCATGGACACCATGCTCAAGCTCGAGGAAGTGGGCGTCAACGAGTCGCTGGACGAAGCGGGGGCCACGTTCTCCGATTTCGATCCCGCCGCGCTCGGCGGCAGCCGTCAGCATCTCGACAGCGTCGCGGGTCAATCGTGCCGCGGCGACCTCCTGCTCCGGGCTGAGGTTCCAGTGCTTGTTCATGGCGTCAGCCGATACAATAAAGTTGGGCCCGAAATGTAGCAGCAAAAGTGTCCGTTGAGCCGGCTCGTATCTGCGTAGTGACCTAGCGAAAAATTTTTTGTGTAGCTTGATAGGTCTTAGGCAGGGCGGCTCGCACCATCATCATCTCGCCGAGATTCTCGACCGTGAGCAGGCCGACAAGACGGCCGTCCGCCTCGGTGACCCCTACCACTGGGCGTCCCCTCTCCATCAGGGATCGTAGGGCCGTGTCGAGCTTGGTGCGCTCCGGCACAGTCGGAATGTCGGCCTGCATCACTTCGAGCACCGGCGTGTCGGGGCCGCGCTCCTTCAGCGCCTTGATCATGGCGTCGCGAGTAAGCACGCCGCGCAGACGTCCGGACCCATCGACGATGGGAAACTCCGTCTGGGTGGTGCGGATCAGCGCGTCGACCGCGTCGCCAACGGTCGCCGAGGTGTCAAGCGACTCAAACTTGGTGATCATGGCGTCGGAGACGAGCGCACCCTGCGCTACGGCGCGAAGCTGGGCTTGAGCGGCTTCGCCGGACGCCGCGAGGAAGATGAAGACGGCGATGATGAGCAGCATCGGATTGTAGAAAATGCCGACGATGCCGAACACCACGGCGAAACCCTGACCGATGGCAGCGGCTACCTCCGTGGCGCGGGCATTGCCCATCCATATAGCGAGAAGCGCGCGCAAAACGCGACCGCCGTCCATAGGAAAGGCGGGGATCATGTTGAATAGAACCAGAATAATGTTGGCGCCGGCGACCTTTGCCGCCATCGAGACTGCGGGATCGTCGATCTTGGTGAGATTCTCAGGGTCGAGGCGAGAGCCGAGCCAGAGCAACAGCACCGCGGCGATAACCACGTTCACGGCGGGCCCCGCGAGCGCCACGACGAGCTCTTGGGCTGGCTTCTCGGGCATCTGCTCCATGCTGGCGATGCCGCCGAACGGCCACAGCGTCACGTCGCGGGTCTTCACCCCATAGCGCCGTGCCGCGAACACATGGCCAAGTTCATGCAGAAGTACGCACAGGAAGATGAGGACGACGAAGATCGTGCCCTGCCAGGCTGCCTCGGCGCCGCCCTGTCGGTAATAAATCGCGCCGAGGC
>JBAUOI010000161.1:0-16793 GCA_049579665.1 Methyloceanibacter sp. | reverse complement strand
GGGCCCGGCAGGCGACGTCACCGCGCCCATATGGATCTTCCCTCCCCAGTATGGACTGTTCTTTCTCGTGCCCGACATCGTGCTTCCGGCAGAGAGACCCTTCGTGGTCGAGGCTCACTTCTTCTCTAAACAGAAGGTGCCGTCGGTTATTTGCTGGGACGCCAAGGGACGCCACGACGTCAAGATTGTGCAGTTGGCAAAATAGTAGACCCGGCCGATCTCAGCGCCGTTGACGCAACAAGTAAGCCCGCCGCGCTTTGGGCACGGCGGGCTTGGCTGTCGCTGAAGCTAGAAGGGAGCCTAGCTCGGCAGCAGCACCGTATCGATGACGTGGATCACGCCGTTCGACTGAACCACGTTCTGGAGAGTGATCTTGGCGGCGCTGCCTTTGGCATCCCACACCCAGATCACGCCATCCTTGACCTCGACGGTGAGGTCTTCGCCTTCGACGGTCTTGAGCGTGGTCTTCCCGCCGTCCTTCTGCGCCGCGGTCATGAGATCGCCAGCGGTAAGGCGACCCGGAACGACGTGATAGGTCAGGACCTTCGTGAGCTGACCCTTGTTCTCAGGCTTGAGCAAGGTGTCGACGGTGCCCGCAGGCAATTTGGCGAAGGCGTCGTTGGTCGGCGCGAACACCGTGAAGGGGCCCTTGCCGGAAAGCGTGGCGACGAGACCGGCGGCCTTGACCGCGGCGACCAGCGTCGTGTGGTCCTTCGAGTTTACAGCGTTCTGGACGATGTTCTTGGAGGGGAACATCGGAGCACCTCCAACCGTCACCGGAATGTCCTTGGCGAAGGTCGGAATAGCGGTGAGGCTGGTGAAAATGAGGCCGGCGGCAGCAACGCCGGACAGCGCGAACTTAGCGAACTTCATGTCATCCTCCTAATGTGCGTGTGTGGTCCCTTGCGGGGGGTACGGGCGCAGCTACGAGGGACGTGCCGTCGCGGATGCAGGCACGCGCTGATCTTTCGCAATAACGTTTTCGTGATCGTGAGTTGGATGCGCTAAAGCGCGGCGAGCTTGCCGTTGGCGATGACGGGGCCGGTCGGCTGACCCGTGGGCGAGCCTCCGGGCGGCTCAAGCGAGACGGCAAGGATGGCTTCGCTATTGACCTTGGAGAGCAAGTCTTTGGGTACGGTGATCGTCACCGGCCGGCTTGGGTCGATCAGGCCGAGTGAATGCGGCTTCTCGCCCGATGGAATGAGCCAAAGCTCCATCGCCTTCTGCTCCTGAGCACTCAGAGGCGCCGCAGGCACAATGGTGAGATTTCCGCCGCTCGAACTGACCGCGGCGACGAAGCCGGTCTGGCCTCCTTCGGCATCGAGTTTGGCCACAAGCGGCGCGCCGAGCGGGGCAACCGTCCCCACATAGATCAGTGCGGCAAGACACGCCGCGGCGAGCGCGCTCGCGCCGAGCGCAAGCCCGCGCCAGAAGGCGAGGCTCTGCCAGACGCCGCTTCGTTCAGTAGCGTTCGCATCGACGCCAAGCACGGCCTCGATGCGCGCCCAGGCATCGGCAGGGGGCGGCACCGGGCGAATGCCTTGCGCAAGGCCACCGAGCCGCTCCTCCCAGAAGGCGACTTCGCGTGCGAACGCAGGGTCGTGCAAGGCGCGAAGCTCGCAGCGCCGCCGCTCGCGCGCGTCGAGCACGCCAAGCACATATTCGGCGGCGCTCGGCGGCCCGCGATCGTCTTCGTCTCTGGCGCCTGAGTCGCTCATCGCTCCAGACACTCTCTCAAGCGGGCAAGACCGCGCCTGATCCAACTCTTCATCGTGCCGAGGGGAACGCCCGCGCGCAAGGCGAGCGCCTCATAGGTAAGACCGTCCATGAAGGCCGAGCGGATCGCCGCCGATTGGCGGGCCTCAAGCTCGTCGAAACAGCCCGCAAGCCGGCCCTTCTCCTGCTCGCTCTCAAGCAGATCGGAGGCGAGCGGCATAGGGTCGGAAACGTTCTCGGCCGCCTCGATCGGCTCGTTCAGCCGCGACGCGCCGGTCGAGCGCACGTGGTCGATCGACCGGTTGCGCGCGATGGCCACGAGCCAGGTGATCGGGCTCGCGCGGGTCGCGTCGAACGCGCCGGCCCTTCGCCAAACGGTGATGTAAACGTCCTGCAGCACGCCCTCTGCCTCGCTTCGGTCATTCAATATACGGAGGCAGACGCCAAAAAGCTTCGCGGCGGTCATGTCGTAGACCAGGCGAAGCGCCGCACGGTCGCCGGAGGCAACGCGATGCAATGCCGCGGAAAGCTGCTTACGCCTGGCGTCGGCGTCCATGGCTGATGCGCCCTTGCGAGGGGGAGGCCAAAAGAGGCCCTCTCATAGCGCGGTATTTGGGTCACAGCGAATCGCAATTTTCGCAGTTGCGAATTGGGACGAGCGCGCTACTCTTCCGGCGGACGCGGCCCTCGCCGCGATCTTGCGATTCGGCTGTCATTCAGCGCCCGTCGCGGCCCTTCAAGTTTTGGGCTCTTCAGCGTCGGTCTGATCCATGTGCCATGGAACAGTCGAAATTCGATTGACTATGGGGCGGGGCCGTTCCCGGGGGTTGGGGTGGCCGTCAACATTGCGTCAGCGTCCCGGCCGCATTTCGTTGCGGTGCTCGGTAGGGATGCGCCACGCGAGGTCGATTGATGAGGGGAACAGGGATGATGCTGCGGCGTGCCGGTCTAGGCCTCCTCCTCGGAGCGGTCTTGATGGCCCCGTCAGGCGCGTCAGCCGGCCCAGCCCTCGTCTTCGAGCCCTATAACGGCACGGTTTTCTACGCCGAAGATCCCGACGCGCAGTGGTTCCCGGCATCCCTCACCAAGTTGATGACGGCCTATGTCGCCTTCCAAGCCTTGAAGGCCGGCACCGTCACCCCGGACAGCAAGGTGGTTTGCTCGGCGAAGGCAACCCAGCAAGCCCCATCAAAGCTCGGTCTGCCCGTCGGCGGCACCATCACGCTCGACACCGCGCTCAAGGTGCTGATCGTCAAATCGGCCAACGATGTCGCAGTGATGATCGCCGAGACGGTGGCCGGCAGCGAGGAGGCGTTCGTCCAGCGCATGAACGAGGCGGCGCAGCATCTCGGCATGACGCGGACCCAATTCGCCAATGTCAACGGCTTGCCGGACGAGCGCCAGGTCACTACCGCCCGCGACCTCGCCAAGCTCGCGCGGGCCATCATCATCGAGTTCCCCGAGCACGCCGATCTGTTCACCACCATCCAGGTTCAGGTGGGCAAGCAGATTTTGCGCACGCATAACGGCCTGTTGGTGAGTCTCCCCGGCGCCGACGGCATGAAGACCGGGTTCATTTGCGAATCCGGATTCAATGTGGTGGCGAGCGCGACCCGCGACGGTCGCAAGCTGGTCGCCGTGGTGCTGGGCGAGCAATCGGTGGCCACGCGTCGCGTGCGCGCCACCGACCTGCTGGAGAACGGCTTCAAACGCTATTTCTGGAAATCGCTGTTCGGCACCAGCATCGATGGTCTCGCGATCCAGCAAGCCTCGCTGACCGATCGGCCGGCGCATTTGAAGGACGCGATCTGCGGCGTCGCCAAGCCGAAGCCGTCGCGCAAGGTCAGTCGCAAGGGCGGCTCGAAGAAGCGCAGCACCGTCAGCACCGGCGCCAATTGAGCGGGCTTTCCTTCCAGCTACTCCGCATCGTCGTAGCGGCGGCGCTAATCTTCCCCCTTTCGATTGCACCCATCTATGCCGCGGAGCCGCCCGACAATGTCGCCGAGGCGGTCGCCGAAGCCGACCGGGCTTGCACCGACCTGAACGGCAAACCGAATCACGACGCCGTGCTCAAGGTCGAGGATTTGAACGGCGACGGTGGCGAGGATTGGATCGCCGACTACTCCAAGCTCAAATGCGAAGGCGGCATCAATCCGCTGTGCGGCAATGGCGGCTGCACCTTGCAGATCTATCTGTGGGACGGTGAGACGCAATGGGACCTGCTGTTCGAGGATCTGGTGCAGAGCTATAAATTCGGCAAGAGCAACGGCAAGCGTATGCTCTATGTCACGACGCCCGGCACGCCGTGCAACAAGCCGGTCGCCGAGACCTGCCAATACGAATACCGCCTGGAGAAGGACGCGATCGTCCCAGTCAACCCTTAGGACGAGGGTGAGGCGATGGCCGCCTCGATCACCGTGATCGCTTCCGGCGAGGCCCAGTCGGCCGGGCCGACCAGGCGCGCAATCTCCTTGCCGTTCCGGTCGATGATCAATGTGGTCGGCATGCCGACCGTCTTGATGGTCGAGAACAGCTTGCCGGTCGGGTCGGTGTAGAGGGCAAGATGCTCGGCCCCGGTCTCCTTGAGAAAAGCCGCAGCCTTGTCAGAGCCGCCTTTGTCGATATTGACCGCGACCACCTCGAAATCCTTGCCGCCGAGCTTGGTCTCCAGCCTGTCGAGCGCCGGCATCTCCTCGCGGCAGGGCACGCACCAGGTGGCCCAGATGTTGAGGAGCACGACTTTGCCGGCAAAATCGGCCAGCGACTTGGGTTTGCCGTCTTTGTCGGCGAAGGCGATTTCCGGCAGATCCAGCGGCCTCGGCCTGAGCAAAAGCGCGGCCATCGGCCCTTTGTTCAGGCCGGCGAGAGGCCCGCTGGCGGTCCCCTGCCCTGAAGAGCCGGACCCCGAAAGCTCGGTCTCGCCATTGTCAGACGGGGCGAAACTCACATATACCGTGCCGAATCCGGCAATCGCCGCAACGATTGCAGCGACGAGATAGATGGCCGGCGACGCAGCGCTGTCGCGTTCTTTGCGTTTGCTCACGTCTTTCCGCTCAACGCCGTCTAGCCCAGGCCAAGACCGTCATGACGAACACCATGTGGGGCGGCCGCTTCGCCGCAAGTCCCGCCCAGATCATGGAGGAGATAAACGCCTCCATCGACTTCGACAAGCGGTTATGGCGGCACGACATTCTCGCCTCGCGGGCGCATGTCGCCATGCTCGGCGCGACCGGCATCATCACGGCCGAAGAAGCGCAGGAGATCGCACGCGGGCTCGACCTGATCATGGCCGAGATCGAGGCCGGCACGTTCAAATTCTCGCGCAAGCTCGAAGACATCCATTTGAATGTCGAGAGCCGGCTCACCGAGCTGATCGGGCCGGTGGCGGGCAAGCTGCATACCGCGCGCTCGCGCAACGACCAGGTGGCGACGGATTTCAGGCTCTATGTCAGGGACGAGATCGGCGCGATCGACGGCGCGCTTGGCACGCTCCAGCTCGCGCTCGCGACCAAGGCGCTCGAGCATGCCGGGGCGGTGATGCCGGGCTTCACCCATCTCCAGACCGCGCAGCCGATCACCTTCGGGCATCATCTGCTCGCTTATGTCGAGATGCTCGGGAGAGACCGGGAGCGTTTCGCCGACGCGGCCAAGCGGCTGAACGAATCCCCGCTTGGCGCCGCGGCGCTCGCCGGCACGCCCTTCCCCATCGACCGGGAGGCGACGGCCAACGCGCTTGGCTTTACGAGGCCGTCCTCGAACTCGCTCGACGCGGTATCGGATCGCGACTTCGCACTCGAGACGCTGGCTGCGGCGTCGATCTCAGCCATGCATCTGTCGCGGCTCGCCGAGGAGATCGTCAACTGGACCTCGCCGCAATGGGGCTTCGCGCGGCTCTCGGACAAATTCACCACCGGCTCGTCGATCATGCCGCAGAAGCGGAACCCCGACGCGGCCGAGCTGGTGCGCGCCAAGACCGGGCGGATCGCCGGCGCCTTCGTGGGCCTGTTGATGGTGATGAAGGGGCTGCCGCTCGCCTACGCCAAGGACATGCAAGAGGACAAGGAGCCGGTGTTCGACGCGCTCGACGCGCTGAAACTTGGCATCGCCGCCATGACCGGGATGATCGCGGATCTCGAGCCCGACGTTAAGGCCATGAAGCGGGCTGCCGCGGCCGGGCATTCGACGGCGACCGACCTCGCCGACTGGCTGGTGCTCAATCTCGGGCTGCCCTTCAGGGAGGCGCACCATGTCACCGGCAAGATCGTGGCCCTGGCCGAATCAAAAGGCTGCGACCTCAAAAAACTGCCGCTTTCGGAGCTTAAAGCGGTGGAGAAGCGGATCACCGAGCAGGTTTATCCGGCGCTCGACGTCGCAGGATCGGTGAAAAGCCGCACCAGTTATGGCGGAACCGCGCCTTCCAACGTCAAACGGGAGGCGAGACGGTGGATAAAGCGTTTGGAGAAGCAAGGCCAAACGCGATAAAAGGATAGGTCAAGGGCCAAGCAATAGGCCGAGGGACAGGGGCACGACCATGGGAAGCGCTTTGCGCGTCCTTTTATCGCTTGTGCTGGTGGCGGCCATCGGGCTGACCGCTTGTGGGCGCCGCGGCTCATTGGATCGGCCGACGCCCACCTACCCGCAGACCAAAGCCGATCCGTCCACGAAAATGTCGCAGGCGCCTAACCGGAAGCTTTGGATCGATAAGCTGCTCGAATAGACTGAACCCCCCGCAATGCACCATTTCGCCTATCGGCGCGGCGTCTCCCACCAGAATGTGCTCCACGCCGAGGAGGTCGATCTTGCCGACCTCGCCGCCATCGTTGGAACTCCCTTCTATTGCTACTCGTCGGCGACGCTTGAGCGCCATTATCGCGTGTTCGCCGATGCCTTCGCCGGCACGCCTGACACGCTGGTCTGCTATTCGGTCAAGGCGAATTCCAATCTCGGCGTGCTCGCCACGCTCGACCGGCTCGGTGCCGGCATGGACATCGTGTCGGAAGGCGAGCTGCGCCGCGCGCTCGCCGTCAAGATCGCGCCGGAGCGGATCGTGTTCTCGGGCGTCGGCAAGACGCGCGATGAGATGGCTGTCGCGCTCGACGCCGGCATCTTCGCTTTCAATGTGGAATCCGAGCCAGAGCTCAGAGCGCTGAGCGAGGTGGCCGCGGGCCGTGGCGCGACCGCGCGCATCGCCTTCCGCGTCAACCCCGATGTCGACGCCAACACCCACCACAAGATCGCGACGGGAAAGGCAGAGAACAAATTCGGCGTGCCGTTCGCGCAAGCCCCTTCCCTCTACGCGCTGGCGAGCACGCTGCCCGGCATCGAGGTCGCCGGCGTGCACATGCATATCGGCAGCCAGATCACCGACCTCGCGCCGTTCCGCAATGCATTCGCGCTGTTGCACGAATTGGTCGCCGATCTGCGCGGCCAAGGCTTCAATATCTTCTTCGTTAATCTCGGCGGCGGGCTCGGCATTCCGTATCGGCACGATCAACCGGCACCTCCCCTTCCGGACGACTATGCACGGCTCGTGCAGGAGGAAGTGGGCGGGCTCGGGCTTAGGCTCTTGTTCGAGCCGGGCCGGATGATCGCCGGCAATGCGGGCATCCTCGTCACCCGCGTGCTCTATGTGAAGCAGGGCGCCGACAAGACCTTCACCATCGTCGACGCCGGCATGAACGATCTGATGCGGCCCACGCTGTACGAGGCCTATCACGAGATTGTCCCCGTGATCGAGCCCGCGCCGGGCACGCGGAGCATCGTCACCGACGTGGCGGGGCCGGTGTGCGAGACCGGCGATTATCTTGCTCTGGCCAGGACCTTGCCGGAACTTCAGGCCGGCGATCTCATTTCCGTGATGACGGCCGGCGCCTATGGCGCGGTGCTCGCTTCCGAATATAATTCGCGGCTATTGGTGCCGGAGGTGCTGGTCGCCGGCAACCGCTACAGCGTGACGAGGCCGAGGCCCGGCTATGACGAGATACTGGCCAGGGAGCGGTTGCCCAACTGGCTTTAATCCTTGGGACCAAGCGTGAATAAGCCTCGCTTTCGCCCGCTTCGCTCCCCAACTTATCCTCGTGACCCCAAGGCTACGTGCTAAACAATGAAGTCAATGCGTTCCGTTTTTCGATCGAAGGAGACCTCGCCGCAAAAGGCTGAGGATACAGCCCTCGCGAGCCACTTTGAGGCACGGGTGCGCCTGAGCTGGCTGGCGCTGCTTGGCGAACGCATTTGGGAGGCCTTGCTCTGGCCCTTCCTGGTCGTCGCCGCTTTTCTCGTCGTCTCGCTGCTCGAGCTGTGGAGCTACCTGCCGCCGCTTTTGCATCGCGTGCTACTCGGCGGCTTCGGGCTCGCGCTGATCGTCTCCTTCCTGCCGCTGATCAGGCTCTCGCTGCCGACCCGGCAGGAGGCGCTGCGGCGTTTGGAGCGGACCGCCGGCATCAAGCACCGCCCCGCGTCGTCTTATGAAGACCGGCTGGGCGCCACGCCGCCAAGAGAGACCGCGGCACTCTGGGCCGCGCATCGCGAGCGCCTCGGCAAGCTGATCGCGCGGCTGAAGCCCTCATGGCCCGCGCCCCGCACCGACCGCAAGGACCCTTATGCGATTAGGGCGGCATTGCTGCTTGCCGTCGTCGCCGCATTGCTGGCGACCGGAGGCAATGTGCTCGATCGGCTGCGCGCCGCCTTCTCGCCCGCCGCATCCAGCGCGCCGGCGCTGCTCAGACTCGATGCCTGGGTCACGCCTCCGGTCTATACCGGACTGCCGCCGATCGTACTTGCCGACGGCAACGAGACGGTCGGCGCCGGCGCTGAATCCTTCCGCGCACTCTCGGTGCCGGAGCGAAGCACGCTGATCGTGCGCACGCATGCGCCGCAAGGCGAGACCGTAAGTCTCGTCACCAGCCGCGACGGCGCCGATGCCAAAACCATCGAGCCGAAGCAGGGCGGCAGCGAAGGTCTGGTCGAGTTCAACGTTGCGCTGAACGAGCCGATCAGCGCCGACGTCAAGATCGGCGGCCAGACCGTCTCCAAATGGCGCTTCGACCTGATCAAGGACCAGGCGCCCACCATCAATCTGATGGGCACGCCGACCACCACGCCGCGCGGCGCGTTGCGGCTGGTGTTCCGCGCCGACGACGATAATGGCGTGGCGAGCGCGGAGGCGCGCTTTGCGCTCGGCGAAGGCGAGGAGCGCAACCTCGCGCCGCTCGCGGCCGAAGCCTCGGCCAAAGTCGAGGCCGATCCGCTGCTCGAGCCGCCGGTCATGCCGCTGCAATTGCCGCGTACCAATGCCAAGCGCGTCGACGGCAAGGCCAGCCAAGACCTGACCGCCCATCCCTGGGCGGGCTTGAAGGTGCGCATGACGCTGGTTGCGCGCGACCAGGCCGGGCAGAGCGGCCAGAGCCAGCCTTATGAATTCGTGCTGCCGGAGCGGATTTTCACCAAGCCTCTGGCGAAGGCCGTGGTCGAGCAGCGCAAGAAGCTGGTGCGCGATCCCGGCGCTCCCGACGGCGTCGCCAACGCGCTCGACGCGCTCACGCTCGGCGGCGACAAGGTGATCGAAGACAGCACCATCTATCTTGGCTTGCGCAACGCCTATTGGCGCTTGCGCGGCGATCAGTCGCGCGAGGGCATCGCCAGCGTGGTCGATCAGCTGTGGGACGTGGCGCTGCGCATCGAGGAGGGCGACTTGCCCGAGGCCGAGCGCGCCGTCAAGCAAGCGCAGGACGCGCTGGCGAAGGCGCTCCAGGAAAACGGCTCGCCGGAGGAGATCAAGCGGCTGGTCGATGAGCTGCGCGATGCGCTGTCGAAATATCTCCAGGCGCTCGCCTCGCAGCAGCAAGACAAAGGCAACATGCAGCCGCAAGGCGAGCAGAACGGCGATCAGCTCGTGTCACAGCAGGATCTCGACAAGATGCTGAGCAACATCCAGAAGCTCGCCCAGTCTGGCTCGAAGGAGATGGCCGAGCGCATGCTGTCGGAGCTGAAGGACATTCTCGACCGCTTGCAGACCGGCAATTTTGCCGAGAACGCGCAGCAGCAGCGCGCCGGCCGCATGATGAAGGATCTGAGCGACATCGTCTCCAATCAGCAGAAGCTGCTCGACGACACGTTCGCGGCGAAGCGCCAGCAGAGCGCAAGCGGCGAGCCCAACGATCAGTTCGAGGTGAGCCCACCCGGGCAGCCGATGGAATTTGGCCCTGGCATGAGCATGGCGCCGCTGTTCGAGGAAATGCCGGGCGAAGCGCAGCAAGGCAGCATGAAAGGCCAGGGCGAATCCGGCAGTCAAGGTGCGCCACCCAATACGCAACTCGAGATGGGCCAGCAGCCGCAGCGGGGGCAACGCTCCGGTCAGCACGCGGGGCTCGGCGAGCGTCAGAACGAGCTGCGCGACAAGTTGCAGAGCCTGATCGACCGCTTCCGCATCGAGGGCGGCGAGCCGCCCGACGAGTTCAAAGGCGCGCAAGAGGCTATGCGCGACGCCAAGGAGGCGATTGGCGAAGGCAATCTCGACAGCGCCACCCAGCAGCAAAGCCTCGCGCTCGACAAATTGCGCAAAGGGGCGCAGTCCCTGGCCGAGCAGATGATGGAGGGCGGCGAGTCGCAAGCGGGGCAAGGTCCCGGCAATAACGGCCGCGATCCGCTCGGGCGCCCCGACCGTTCCAACCGGCCCGATCTCGGCCTGTCGGTGAAAGTACCCGACGAGATCGACATCCAGAGGGCGCGCGAGGTGCTTGACGAGCTGCGCCGCCGGCTCGGCGATCCGGCGCGGCCCACGATCGAGCTCGATTATCTCGAGCGCCTGATCAAGCCGTTCTGATTTCCACCGTCAGCTGAGATAGGCGATCAGCGCGATGATGCTGATCGTGCCGAGCGTCCCCAGATAGACGCCGACCAAGAGCCCTTCGGGCCAGCGGTCTTTCGCGCTGCTGCGCAGCGCCTGCACGATCACCGCCGGCGGGATAATCACGCCGATCAGGGCGGCGATGAGGATGAGCGTCGTCATGGGGTTCTGACCTCGCCGATGAAGGGAAGCTCGCGATAACGGTGGGCGAGGTCCATGCCGTAGCCCACCACGAAGACCGGCGGGCAGCGGAAGCCCGTGAAATCAGGCTCGACCCTGGCCGCGCGCGGCACTTGCTTGTCGACCAGCACGCAGGTCCGCACGCTGCGCGCGCCGCTTTGCTCGAACAGCGTCTTGGCGAAGGCGAGCGTTCGGCCGGAATCGAGAATGTCGTCGACGATGACAACGTCCCTCCCCGCGATCTCGGTCTCCACCCCGCGCAGCACCTTGACCTCGCCGGCGGAAATCGTGTCCGCGCCGTAGCTCGCCAGGAAGATAAAGTCGATCTCCGGCTTGAGCCCCTCGCGGTGAAGCGCCCTGATGAGGTCGGCGGCGAAGATGAAGCTGCCCTTCAGGATCGACACGATGACGAGATCGACAGGCGACGACGCGGCGATCTCGCGGCTGAGAGCCTCGACCCTGTCGGCGATGCGCTCAGCGCTGTAGAGCGGCGTGACGGTTTCGGCCGCCGCTGCTTGAGCCATGCTACTCAGCCTTGGCGAAACGCACCTTGACGCTGCGGACATTGCTCGGGGGCGAGGGAATCTGGCGCAGGAACGGCGCATGCTCCCCGCCCGCGAGCTCCTCCTCGCCGACCTCGGTGGTCCATTCGGAGATTTCCTCGCCCTTCTCGTCCCTGAGCGCGATCACCACGGTCGGCACGTCGACCGGGGCGGCGGTGAGATTTACCACATCGCCCTGCACTTCGAGCACCGTCTGGCCGCCCTCGCTGGTCCAGCCGTAGCGCACGCCCTCGAAGGCCAGGCCGTGCGCTCCGACCGGGGCGCCGAACAGCGCATAAAGGCGCGCGGCGCCCGGCAAGACCGACATCACTGCTGACGGCGCCAGCACGAGCGTGCCGATCACCGAGGCGACGACGAGAGCAAGCAGGAGCCAGCCGATGGTGACGATGGACGGAATGTGTCGCGGTCCCGGCGGTTGCTCGCCGGGAAGCGCCTGTGCCGTCAATGCCGGGTCGAAGCCAAGGTCGGCATCCATGCCGGCATCGCCCATGCTCGCATCGGCCATGCCGTTGCCGATGCCGGCGCCCATCATGTCGCTGTCGAAACTTGCGTCTCCCATGGCGGCATCGCTCATGCCTGTATCGGGCAGAGGCGCGACCGGTGCGGCGGGACGCTTGCCGGAAAGGCGCGCGAAGATGCCTCCGCTTTTCTCCGGCGGCGCGGCAGGCGGAGCCTCGCTCATTGCCTCGGCATTGAGGCGGGCGAGTTGGGCGGCAAGCTCGGCATCGATGCCGGGTTGCGTGAAACTCGGCTGGAACGGCGGCGGTGGCGCGGGCGGCGCCGACGGCGCGACGGGCGCGATACCGGCAAATTCGCTCAGTCCCGCGTTGACCGCGGCGGGCTTCGGCGGCGGCGCTTGCGGGGGCCTAGCAGTTTGCGCCGGCAGTTGAGGCGTCATCTGCACAGGCTTGGCCGGCGACGGCACCGTGACCGGAAGCGCTTGCCACACATGGCCGCATTTCGAACAACGGACCTTCCGCCCCTCAGGCGGAAAGACCGCTTTCGTCTCGTAGCGCGTGTCGCAAGCCGGACAGATAATCAGTGTTGCCATCGGAAAAGCCAAAATGGCCTTTTATCCTGGATTTGCCCCGGGCCCCATACGCTGCCCAAACCCATTGATACCGGACCAGGAGTTCAGCATAAAGTGCCAATCCTCCGCAATCTCAAGAGGCTTAAGGAACACGGGTGATTCGCTTTGACAATGTCGGGCTGCGCTACGGCACGGGACCGGAAATCTTGCGCGACGTCACCTTCCACGTGCTTCCTGGGTCCTTTCACTTCCTGACCGGACCGTCGGGAGCCGGCAAGACGACGCTTTTGCGGATGCTTTTCATGTCCTTGCGGCCGAGCCGGGGACTGATTTTCGTGTTCGGCGAGAACGTCACCGACCTCTCGGCCAGCGGCCGGTCGGCGCTGAGAAGGCGGATCGGCATCGTCTTTCAGGATTTCCGGCTGCTCGACCACCTCACCACCTGGGAGAATGTGGCACTGCCGTTGCGCGTGATGGGAAAGAAGGAGTCGGATTATAAGGAAGATGTGACCGATCTCTTGCGCTGGGTGGGCCTCGGGGACCGCATCAACGCCTACCCCGAGATCCTGTCGGGCGGGGAGAAGCAACGCGCGGCGATCGCCAGAGCGGTGATCGGGCGGCCTGAGCTTCTGCTTGCCGACGAGCCCACGGGCAATGTCGATCCGGCCATCGGCAACAGGCTGTTGCGCCTGTTCGTCGAGCTCAACCGGCTCGGCACCTCGGTCATTATCGCGACCCACGACTATGGCCTGATGGAGCAACTCGATGCCCCGCGGCTCGTGCTCTATGACGGCCATTTGCAGATGCGCTGAGTGCCATGACGTTCCTCTCCGACATCAGGGACTATCCTTGGACCAGCCTTCTGACCGGGCTGTTGCCGGCCCGGATTGTCAGCCTGCTGCCGGCGCGCTTCCAAGCCAAGACCGCGCAGATCGTGCCGTCGGCCTCGATCGCCGGCAATGCGCTCACCGTGGTGATCGCCATCATGTCCTTCCTCGCCTGCCTCACCGCCGGCGCGGTGTACATGGTCAACCAATCCGCCAATGCCTGGGTCAACGACATCGCCAGCGAAATCACCGTCGAGCTCGACCCGATCAACACGGCGGATATCGAAAAGAAGATGACGCTCGTCTCGTTGTTTCTCGCCAAGCAGAAGGGCATCACGCGGGTGAAGCCGCTCACCGCCGACGACAGCGCCAAGCTGCTCGAGCCCTGGCTCGGGCAGACCAGCGCGCTCGCGGCGCTGCCCATCCCCCGCCTGATCGCGGTGGAGATCGACCGCTCCAACCCGCCGGACATCCAGTTGATCAAGTCGGCGCTGTCGCAGAATTTCGAGGGCGTAACGCTCGACGACCACCGGCGCTGGCAGGCCGAGATCAAGACCATCACCCGCACCGCGGCGCTCGGCGGACTCGCGGTGCTGTCGCTGGTCGCCGCGGCCACCATCGCCGTGATCGTATCGGCGACCCGAAGCGCCATGGCGTCGAACCGGGACATCATCGAGGTGCTGCATTTCGTCGGCGCCAATGAGCGGTTCATCAGCCGCGAATTCGAGCGGCATTTCCTCGGATTGGGCGTTCGCGCCGGGCTGATGGGGGCGCTCGCCGCGGGGCTCGCCTTTCTGCTGTTGCCGCTGATGATGCATGTGCTTGGCGGCGGCATTGTCACCGAGGCGGAGACGAGCCGGCTGATCGGCTCCGGCGAGCTCGATATTTGGGGCTATCTCCTCTGCCTGTTGGTGGCGCTGGCGGTGGCCGGCATCTGCATGATCACCTCGCGGCTCGGGGTGATCCGCGTGCTCAAGTCCTACGCCTGACCCGATCTCGTTGTTTCCGAAGAAGACTTGAGCAAAGCAGGTTTCATGCACGCCCGATTTGTGCCTATTCTTGCGCCGCCTGGCAGTCGTGGAGTAAGCAGTGAGGGAGGAAGCGGTCGAAAGACCAGGCCGGTTCAGCGGCTTCCTGGGCGGCGTAAGGCTCATCTTCGATGCATGCTTGTTCGCCTTGGTGCTGCTGATCATCGGCTTCATCGTGTTTGCCAACAGCGTCGACCGCGAGCATGCCGTGCCGCAGCGGTCCGCCGATGGCATCGCCGTGCTTACCGGAGGCGTGGCCCGCATCGATGAGGCGATGAAGCTGCTCGCCGAAGGCAAGGCGAAGCGCGTCCTGATCACCGGGGTCAATCGCACCACGACGACGGAGGAGCTGAAAGGGCTCGCGAGCCAGGGCGATCAATATTTCACCTGCTGCGTCGATATCGACAAGGAAGCGCGCAACACGATCGACAACGCCACCGAGACCAGCGAATGGGTGGCGCTGCACCGTTATGGCTCGATCATCGTGGTGACCTCGAACTACCATATGCCGCGCGCGCTGGCCGAGCTTGCCAGGGTGATGCCCGGCGTCGAGCTGATCCCTTATTCCGTGGTCGACAACAATGTGCATCTCGACCGTTGGTGGACCTATCCCGGCACGACCAAGCTGCTGCTCTCCGAATATCTGAAATATCTGCCCGCGCTCGGCCGGCTCGGTGCGACCAATCTGGTGCGCTTGGTGCTGACGGGCGGCAGGACCGGTCCCGCCGACGTGCCTGAGCCGTAATGGTATAGAGCCCGCATGGCGCGCTCGCTCCTATTCAACCTCCTGTTCTATGTGACGACGGCCTTGTTCGTCGTGCTCGGCAGCCCGCTGCTGTTCGGGCCGAGGCGCTGGGCCATGGCGGCGCTCGCCATTCACAGCCGCTTCGAGCTGTGGCTGCTCAAGATCATCGTCGGCACGAGGCTCGAGGTGCGGGGAGCGGAGAAGCTGCCCAAGGGCGCCTGCCTCGTCGCCTCCAAACACCAATCGGCATGGGAGACCTTCGCGCTCATCCCGCTATTCCGCGATCCGGCGCTCCTGATGAAGCGGGAGCTGTTCTGGATCCCGTTCCACGGCTGGTTCTCGAAGAAATTCGAGATGATCCCGGTCGACCGCGACAAGGGGCCGGCGGCGCTGCGGCGGATGCTGCACGAGGCCAAGGCGCGAATCGCCGATGGCCGCGAGATCATCATCTTTCCGGAAGGGACGCGGCGCGCCCCCGGAGCGCCTCCCGACTACAAGACCGGGGTGATTCTCCTTTATGATGCGCTCGGCGTCCCTTGCGTGCCGGTGGCGCTCAATTCAGGCCTGTTCTGGCCCCGGCGAAGCTTCACCCGCCGTCCCGGCACCATCGTCGTCGAATTCCTCGATCCGATCCCGCCGGGGCTGGCAAAGGCCGAGTTTCTCAAGCGGTTGACCCAGGCCATCGAGACCGCTTCGAACCGCCTTTTGGCCGAAGCAGAGGCCCAGGAACCCGGAATTGGCCAGCCCGTTAACCTTTGAATGCTTGACTGAGGATCGGCAAACGTTCTACCTTTGTTCTTGAGATTCGGTGCAGTGTCTTGAAATCGTCACCACTCAACCCATTTGACAGAGCGATTTACTGGTTAACGGGCCGGAACCCCATGTGGATGCGCAAAGCCGAAGTCGAAGTTGAAACGCCGCCGCTCTGGGGGCCAGCCGACGAGCCTGCGCTCGTCTGCTCCGAAGCTGCTTTCGCCCAGGCATTCCATTATTGGCGCGGGGCCTCGGGCCGACGCTACCTGCACAGCGTCTATAGCCTGGTCGGCTGCCCCGCCCTGCCGCGGGCCAATTACATCCTGGTGCGCCGCTTCGACGATGGCACCAGGGCAGCGCTCGCCTTCGGCCAGACCAAGGACGACGCCGTCACCCTCAATCTTGCCCATCTCCGCCACGAGGGCGCCAAATGCGGCGCCAACGAGGTGCATATCCACCTGCTCGCCGAAAACGGCGACGCCCGCGCCTTGGTGGAGGCCGACCTGGTCGGCGCCCACACGCGGAGGCTGGCGGCCGCCAACGCGGCCTAGCGTCTGTCGCAGGCGCATGCGTCTGCTCCATCCCTAGCTCCTTGGTTTGCCCAACTGGCGAAAGCGCCTGGCAAGTGACATAAAGCCTTGCTAGGAACCGGAGAAGCGTGCCGTGGAGCCCAGTCCTAATCCGACGAACCTGGCTGATGCCTTCGTTGGCTTGGCGCATCGCTGGCCGGAACGGACCGCGCTGATCTCGCCGGCAATGACACTCACCTACCCCGCACTCGCAGCCCGCGCGGCGCAAACGGCGCGCGAACTTCGCCTTCGCGGCGTCACGCCGGGAGCGAATATCGGCATCGGCATCCGCAATAACGCCGAGACCCTGATTGCGATGATCGCGCTCTGGATGCTGGGGGCGACCGCGGTTCCCCTCGACTTCAGAGCGACCGGAGCCGAGCGTAACCTGCTGGCGAGCGAGTTCGATCTCTTTGCCATCATCGAGGACCGGCGCTTTCCCGACCCCGGCTATGCGTCGATCTTCATGGATGGATCTTGGTTCGATCAGATCGGGCGGCATGACGGGAGCCCACTTGCAAACAACGCGGAAAATGC
>JBAUOI010000160.1:0-7060 GCA_049579665.1 Methyloceanibacter sp. | reverse complement strand
CCTCTAGCCAACCGCCTTCTGCGCCGCCATATTCGGCCCATGTCCTATCGAGTCCCGAAGACCTTCGGCTCGCGCGCCGAGCCACGCGCCGTTACGGGCGAAGCGAGCGGCTTGCCGCTCGGCGCCGACCGCCGTCCCCCCGGATTCGGAGAGTCGTCGCAGCCTTTGATGCAGGAGCATCCACTGGTGACCGGCACCGGCGCGCCGGAGTTCGTGCCGCACCGCCCTCCCCGCCCCGACAAGTCGGAAGGCGGCGTAGCCTTGCAGATCCAGTCCGAGCTTGAACCCAAAGGCGATCAGCCACAGGCCATCGCCGAACTGGTGGCACAAGTGAACGCGCATGAGCGCGACCAGGTGCTGCTCGGCGTCACCGGCTCGGGCAAAACCTTCACCATGGCCAAGGTCATCGAGGCGACGCAACGTCCGGCGCTCGTGCTCGCGCCGAACAAGACGCTAGCCGCCCAGCTCTATGGCGAGTTCAAGAGCTTCTTCCCGGACAACGCGGTCGAATATTTCGTCTCCTATTACGACTACTACCAGCCCGAGGCGTATATCCCGCGGACCGACACCTATATCGAGAAGGACAGCTCCGTTAACGAGCAGATCGACCGCATGCGCCACGCGGCGACTCGCGCGCTGATCGAGCGCGACGACGTGATCATCGTTGCCTCCGTGTCCTGCATCTACGGTATCGGCTCGGTCGAGACCTACACCGCCATGACTTTCAGCCTGAAGCGCGGCGATCGCGTCGAGCAACGCCAGTTGATGGCCGATCTCGTGGCGCTGCACTACCGGCGCAACGACGCGAATTTCATGCGCGGCTCGTTCCGTGTGCGCGGCGACACGATCGAGTTGTGGCCGGCGCATTTGGAAGATCGCGCCTGGCGCATTTCGCTGTTCGGCGACACCATCGAGGCCCTCACCGAATTCGATCCCCTGACCGGCGCCAAGACCGACGCGTTCAGCCTGGTCAAGGTCTATGCCAACTCGCATTACGTGACGCCGAAGCCGACACTGAAGCAGGCGATCCGCGGCATCAAAGAGGAGCTGAAGCAGCGGTTGAACGAGCTGCACGGCGCCGGCCGGCTGCTTGAAGCGCAACGGCTAGAGCAGCGCACTCTGTTCGATCTGGAGATGATCGAGGCGACCGGGTCCTGCGCCGGCATCGAGAACTATTCGCGCTATCTGACCGGGCGAAAGCCCGGCGAGCCGCCGCCGACCCTGTTCGAATATCTGCCCGACAACGCGCTCGTGTTCGTCGATGAGAGCCATGTCACCGTTCCGCAGATCGGCGGCATGTTTCGCGGCGACTATCGACGCAAATCAACGCTGGCGGAATACGGCTTCCGGCTTCCGTCCTGCATGGACAACCGGCCCTTGCGCTTCGAGGAATGGGATGCGATGCGGCCGCAGTCGATCTATGTGTCGGCGACGCCGGCCGCTTGGGAGCTGGAGCAGACCGGGGGCGTATTCGCCGAGCAGGTGATCCGCCCCACCGGCCTGATCGACCCGCCGGTCGAGGTGCGCCCCGCTTCCACTCAAGTCGACGACCTGATCGACGAGACGCGCAAAGTGGTGGCGCAAGGCTATCGCGTACTGGTCACCACGCTGACCAAGCGCATGGCAGAGGACCTCACCGAATACATGCACGAGCAGGGCGTCCGGGTACGCTACATGCATTCAGACGTGGAGACGCTCGAGCGCATCGAGATCATCCGCGACTTGAGGCTCGGCGCCTTCGACGTGCTGGTCGGCATCAATCTGTTGCGCGAGGGGCTCGACATTCCCGAATGCGCGCTGGTCGCCATTCTCGATGCCGACAAGGAAGGCTTCCTGCGCTCTGAGACTTCGCTGGTCCAGACCATCGGCCGCGCGGCGCGCAATATCGACGGACGCGTGATCCTTTATGCCGATGGCATCACCGGATCGATGGAGCGGGCGATGGCCGAGACGTCGCGCCGACGTGAGAAGCAGACGGCTTATAATGTGGCCAACGGCATCACCCCGGAAAGCGTGAAGAAGCACATCGGCGACATCATGGCCTCCGTCTACGAGCGCGACCATGTGCTGGTCGATGCCGGCGCAGGCTTTGGTGAGGGCGAACAGGCGCTGATCGGGCACAATCTGGAAAGCGTCGTCGCCGACATGGAGAAGCGCATGCGCGCGGCCGCAGCCGATCTTGAATTCGAGGAGGCGGCGCGGCTCAGGGACGAGGTCAAGCGTTTGCGGCAGATGGAGCTCGCCGTCGCCAACGATCCGCTGGCAAGGCAGGGTGAATTGGAGCGCGCGGCGGCGGAAGCCGAGTCAGTCGTCATGACGCGTCCGCACAAACCGACTCTCGAGGAAATGGGTCCGCACAATCGCGAGATTCCCCTGAAGCGGGCGAAGCCGCGCTCGAAATCGGGCAAGCCCGGCACCCATTCCTTCAAAGGCAAGAGCCGCTAGCGTCAGTTCTTCTTTGGGCCTCGGCCGAGCTTACCGCGCTGGTCTGTCGAGCCGATGGGCGTAGCCGGAGGCGTTATCTTCTTCTTGTCCTGCTTCGGCTTCTTTTTTTCGCGATTGCTTCTCTGTTGGCCTTTGGCCACGACGTCCTCCTCATGGTTCAAGCATTGCCCAATCGGCAATACACCTACGTGAGTCCGCCGTGTGCTTCTAACACTATTTGGTCCTCCCAGCGGTCGTGCGGATCGCCGACCGAAGCACCGCTAAGCGGCGCCTCGCTGCCGTCCTTCCGCCGCCTGCTGAATGAAGGCCGGCCAGAATTTGCGGAGCTCCTTCGGGAACATGCCAGCGAGCTTCGCCGCGCTCGCGCGATCGACATGCTTTGACAGGACATCGAGCACGGTGGTGACGCCCTGCTCCACCTCGCCGGGTTCGGCGCGCGGCAGCTCCTTGGCGATATGGGCAAGGAAGGCCGCCTCGTGACGCTCCTTGGTGGGCTTGCCGGTTGGGTCCCAGCCTTCATAGAACAGGCCGCGCAGCAGCATGGGCAATTGCGCGCCGAGATGCGCGGCGCTCTCCGGCCCAATCCGATCGCGCAAAGCATGCAGCACCGCGCGCAAGGTCGAATAAGCGTGATGCCGATCGCGCGTATTGAGGCGCTCCATCACATCCTTGAGCCAGAGATTGGATTCCTGGACGGTCTTATCGAAGGTGTCGAGGCCAGTGCTCATGGGGCGTACTCCTTGCCTTCCGAGAACTGTCCAACGCTAGAAGCGAGCCGCAAGCTTCGCCTTGATATGGGTCAACGGCGCTTGGTTCGGGCCGCAGGCTTCGCTTCGCTCAAGGGTTTCGGCGTTTCGCGCGTGACCTCGATGGCGGGCTTGTCGGTGCGCAAGC
Organism: Methyloceanibacter sp.; assembly: GCA_049579665.1. GTDB lineage: Bacteria > Pseudomonadota > Alphaproteobacteria > Rhizobiales > Methyloligellaceae > Methyloceanibacter. The sequence continues at coordinate 3,721 of JBAUOI010000160.1, read as the reverse complement.
CGAGAAACACCGGATGGCGCATCTCGCCGGCTTCGGTCCATTCGGTGAATTTCACCTCGGCGACGAGCTTGGGCTTCACCCAGGTCGTATTCGCTGCGTCGGGAACCTTCTCGGGAACCGGCTTGGTTTTAGTGATGAGCGGTACCATCAGTCGATGCAGCGAGCGCAGGGTCTCGGCATTGAACCCGGTCCCGGCCCTGCCCGCGTATTTCCAGCCTTTGCCCTCGCGGACGGCAAGCGCCAGCGCGCCGAAATATTTGCGTGAGCGCCGCGGCGCCGTGAAGCCGACGATCACCACCTCTTGCTCCTGGCTCGCTTTGACCTTCAGCCATTCGCGCGTGCGGACGCCGGAGTGGTAGCGCCCGCTGGCCAGCTTGGCGATGACGCCTTCTTCCTTCGCCCGTTTAGCCTTGTTGAAGGCTTTGATCCCCTTCCCCGCGACATGAGCGCTGTAGAGCAGCAGCGGACTATTCGGCAGGATGCGTGCAAGCTCGACCTTGCGTTCGAGCAGCGTCTCGCCGCGCAAATCCTTGCCGTCGAGATAGAGCAGATCGAACACGCAATAGAGAAGACGGGTCTTCTCCCGCTCGGCGTTCTGCAACAGCTGGAAGCGCGAACGCCCCTCTTGATCGACCGCCACGAGCTCGCCGTCGAGCACGGCCTCGTGCTTGATGGCGGCCAGCGCCGCACAGATCGAAGGATATTTGGGCGAGATATCGTTGCCATTGCGGGAATAGAGCGAGGCGTGACCGGGGCCGGCGACGGCGATGGCGCGGAAGCCGTCCCACTTCGTCTCGAACACCCAGGCGGGATCGTCGAAAGGCTTGTCGGTGAGGGTGGCGAGCATGGGGCGGAGATCGGGTCGCATCCTGGCACCGTCGGTGTGCAGCGCGCTTGCGAGGCTTGGTCCGAACGCTAGCACGCCGGGAGCCGCCGAACGACAGCCCGTAAGTAATTGTCAGTATACGTCCCGACTCATGCTAATATTGCTTTCCTCGGTCGTGGGGGGCACAAATCATGACCAAGACGGAAACCATCATCGGCGACATCTACGATGCCTGGCGGGCGCGGGATCTTGAATGGTTGGCGAGCTATTTGCCCGACGATTTCAGCCACATGATCTACATCCCCCAGGAGGTGCATCCCCTCGGCGGACTTTGCCGCGGCAAGGAAGCGGCGGTCGAGCGGCTCGGGCTGATCGCCATGCAGTTCGACTGCCTGCACTTCGACACAAGCGATTTAATGATCCGCAAGGAGCGCGCGGGCCTAGAAATCCCACTGCGCTAACGTCACCGGGAAACGGGCCTTCAATTCGAGACCAGAATGGTGAATTTCTGGACCTTCGAGGACGGTTGGCCGGTCGGGCTCGCCGAATATCACGATATCGCCCGGATCCAGGCCTTCACCGCCGGCCTGGCGGCGCTGACCCCGGCGCAAGTCTGAACAGCGCCAGTGCGCTGTCGCTAACGTTCTAATCCAAGGCGTTGGCGCTCTTGCGAAACCCGCTTAGCGCTTCATCATGGCGTTGCGGAGCACGCCGACAAGCGCCATCACCACCGCGCCGCCGATGCCGCCGCCAAAGATGTCCTTCACGAGCGAGCCGACATCCAAGCCGGCGACGTCGCCGCCACCACCGCCACCCAGCAGAGAGCCGAGGATCTGACCCACCACGCCGCCGCCGATGGCGCCGCTGATGGCGTCACCCGGCTTGCCGAGGCTCAAATCCTTGAGAACCGAGCCAGCGACGGTCCCGCCGGCAGCACCCGACACCACCTGCACAAGCAAGTCCGTCATCCAGCTTTCCATGATTGTCCCCCTCCAGGATTTGGATGCCGGACCTCCAGGCATCCATCATTGCTGCCCTTTGCGGAGTTTGGCCAAGCCACGCGCCGGGCAACACGCGCATGGAACCTATCACGGAGCGCCCCAGGCGGCTTGGCTCCGAGCGGGGTCGTCCCCAGTCTATGTCGTCCCGAGACTTGTGACGGAAATGACACAGCCAAGGATCGTCCGTGCAAGGTGCTTTGCGCATAGTCCCCAGTCCTCATGCTAGGAATTGGAACCAATAAGAAAAATGGGGGACTGGGCAGTGACACAAACATTGGAGACCGTTCTGGGCGACATTTACGACGCATGGCGTGCGCAGGATCTAGACTGGCTAGGCAGCTATCTGCCGGACGATTTCTGCCATGTCATGCATCTTCCCGCCGGGCTTTATCCGGCAGGTGGCAGTTGCGCGGGCAAGCAACGCGTCTTGGAACGGTGGCGCTCGATCATTCCGACATTCGAGGTGCTTCGCTTCGACACCAGCAATCTCTTGATCAACAAGAACACCGCGGCTGCCGAGATCGTCATGCAATACCGCCACAGACAGTCAGGCGAGGTTCTCGATACGACCAAGGCGAATTTTTTGGCGTTCGAGGCCGGGTGGCCGGTGAAGCTCACCGAGTATTACGATGTAGCATCGATCGAAGCCGTGACGACGCGGCTCACCGCGCAACGCGACATCTGATGTCGTGGGCAGTGCGGTGCTTGGCGGCTTTCACTTGCTTGCTCTGCGCCGCCCTCAGTCTCGGCCTCGCGCTCTCACCTGCGAGCGCGGTGGAGATCGACGGCGACTTTTATTTCGACGCGACAACGCCGACGCCTGCCGCCGTGCTCGCGCTCCAGGATTGCGACGCCGACGAGCGGAGTTCTGCGCATCGTAAGCCGTTCGCCGCCGGCTTCGTCTTCGCCGTGCAATGCGCGAGCAACAACGAGAATTTCGTAGAGACGGTGATCTTCTCCGAGCATGAAGACGGCAGCGAAGGCTGGCTGTTGCAATTCCCGCGGCCGGCGCAGCGCGGCGGGGGTGCGTCAGACACCATTGCCAACATTCGCTGGTTTCCCGAGACGCGGGAGATCGGCGAGATCTTCGTCGACCGCGAGACCCCGCCGATGTGCCGCAGCGAGGCGCGCTGGCAACTCGAAGGCGCGAAGCGCAAACCTAAGCTCGTGTTCTGGCGCGAGACGAGAGATTGCGAAGGGAAGCAGGGTTGGGTCGTGGTGGTCGGCAAACGCTGAGCGTTGGACGAGACCAATCACCCAGGGGGTTGGTATAATCGAGGCCTCATGAAGCTCGGCTTCGAAGAGTCTCAAGTTCCCTATGAAAGCCCGTCGCAAAGCGCGCGGGCATGGACCGAGCAATGGGTCAAGCAGTGGGTCTTCTGTCCGAACTGCGGTGAGCAACACATTTGCCAGTTTCCGAGCAACCGACCCGTCGCAGACTTTTTCTGTGAGACCTGCAATGAGGAGTACGAACTTAAGAGCCAAAGGACCAAGTTCGGCACAAAGGTGCTGGATGGTGCCTTCCGTTCGATGTGCGAGCGGCTCGCCTCGACTAATAATCCAAACCTCATGCTGTTGAACTACGATCGTCAGCGACTCCGCGTGACTAATCTGCTCGTCGTTCCCAAGCATTTTTTTGTTCGCGAGATCATCGAGGAGAGGAAACCTCTTCCCCCGACCGCTCGCCGTGCCGGATGGATCGGTTGCAACATTCTGCTGAATCAAATTCCTCCGTCCGGGCGAATCTTCTTTGTGCGAGACGGGCAACTTGTTCCAAAGGAAAGCGTCTTGCGACTATGGCAGAGCACGCTCTTCCTGAGGGAGGAAAGCCTTGTGACAAGAGGTTGGCTGATTGAGGTGATGCGCTGCGTCGAAGCGATTGACCGACGAGAGT
>JBAUOI010000159.1:0-2013 GCA_049579665.1 Methyloceanibacter sp. | reverse complement strand
GACCAGGGCGGCTTGAAGCGGCGGGGCGTTAGCGGGCGCTGGAACCCTAAAGCTTTCCGATTGGTTGTACCGTGTCAGCCAGCGGAGATTATCCAATGCTTCAGTCACCCATAAAGGCAGGCGCTGTGGTTGCCTTCGCCATTTTCACTGTCGTCGGCCCAGCTTTGGCCTTGGCGCGAGTGTCTCTGAACGACTCTGCCCGCCTCATCATTCCGATCCAAGACGAAGAAAACAAAGAACTCTGGCGCGACTTACAGACCGGCGAGACGCCGCCAGAAGCAGCCGTCGGCAACGAAGGGCAGGCACAGGCACCGAGAGAATGGGAGAAAGCAACGAATCTGATCGACTGCGAGAAGGCCGGAGGCATGTGGGATGTGCCGAACAATAAATGCTCTGAGAAAAGGTAGAAAAAGCGTTCAGCGCGCTGCGAGTGGTGCGGCGCGGCTCCCGCATGGACGCCATCCCTGCCTGCGGGCAGCTTAGTCGGCAACGGCAACGTTCACCTGAGGCACTGCGCCAGCAATTCTTCTTGGGCGTCTGCCAACTTGGAGGCGAGGCGCTCCCAATTCTCAGCGGTGTTTGTCAGAATTTCTTGTGCATCAGGGTCTGTCGTCTCGGCCGCGAGCTTCACACACCGCTTGGCGTACGCACGACACTCATGGGGGTCGAGGGGCATAACGCACTCCTACGCAGTTACTACCCGATCATCGATTCCAAAAACACACGGCAGTTTCAAGACCCAAATCGTGCGGTACGGCTCTCTCGCGAGCAACATAGGCTAGCGCCTTGACGACGTAACAGCCGGGGATGCGCTCGCAAGCATAGCACGGTGCCGATCGAGGAGTTCTGTTTTGCTCAGGCGGCGCAGATATGGTTCAACGGGCGAGGTGACAGGGAGCACTTCATCGCCAATTGCATCGCCGATCTTACTCCCACACCGCCAGCGAAGGGCAGCAGATACAAAGCGCCTCGCTAGGAACGCATAGAAGCTTCACAAAGAAAGCCCCGCGGCATGCTCACGCGCGGGGCTGGAAGGTTAAGCGGTCGCCCGGTGAGGCTGGGGGCTACACCGAGCTTCCGTTTAACGTCCATTCACGTCGCCTTGTTCCTGCAGCGTGAGGGCAATGTGCTGCTGAGTTAAAGCCTGTGGTGTGGACGCCACAATTGCTCAAAAACGATTCTCGTGGGGAACCTTCCGGCCCGGAGACAGTAGAGTCGTTTTAGCGTCAGACTTTGGCGCTCTCACCGTTTAGTTGCGCATACGGGGGGCTGTTATGCGTACATCAGGCCTGAGCACGGCTGCGGCTGTTGGTGCCGCTGAACGATTTTCATTCCTCGCTATGAGCTTTGATAGTGCCGCTGGCGACGACACTCTACCTTTACGTCAGAGGGTAGAGTTTGCCAGAAGGGCTAATTGGCTTCGGATTGACGCGCGACTTACGCAGATGGGGAGTGAGGGACTTGCAACAGGCATGATCGCCGCTGCCTCTCGCCCCCTTGAAGCGCCGTTGAGTTCCTTCAAACTCGATCTCCTTTTGCGCCACTACGGTACTCAAACTGGGCTTAAGGTTTAGAAGAGCGGCTTATTAGCTGAGGGAGTGTTTGGTTTATGTGCCACGAGCGAGGCGCTTTAAACCGACGACTCATTATGCAGCCAGTCGGGCACCCAGCGGAGGGGGGTTGGAGCATGGAGCGCTGCCATAACTGCTGGCAAGACCTTATGGAGATCGATAATCGAGGCAACCGGCTGACCGGCTGCTTGACCTGCAATCTGTGGGCAGCTGTCGAGGGCGACCGATGGGTGCGGCTATCAGAAGATGATCTTCGCGCACTGCATCAGTTGCTTCATGGCGGGTTCAGATAGGACGTGGAGGGAGAAATTGCGATGAAACCTATTGCCAGCAAATCCGGCAACGCCATCGCCGCCGCCGTGGCCACGCTTATTTTAACTGCCACCGTTCCGGTGGGTGCCGCTCACGCTGACGCCAAGGGCAAGTGCATCGGCGCTAATGC
>JBAUOI010000158.1:0-4886 GCA_049579665.1 Methyloceanibacter sp. | reverse complement strand
GCTGCGCCCAGCTCAGGCTGCCGCGGCCGCGGGGGGCAGCTCGCGGATCGATCTCACCCAGGCCGGCACGCTCGCCGCGCTCGAAGCTATGCTCGCCGGCTTCGAGGGCTGCGCGCTCAAGCGCACGGCGAAGAGTCTTTGCTTCAAGCGGGGTCGGGACGACGCCCGCATCATGCTGATCGGCGAGGCGCCGGGCCGCGACGAAGATCTGCAAGGCAAGCCCTTTGTCGGGCGCGCGGGACAATTGCTCGACCGCATGCTCGAGGCGATCGGTCTGGGCGAGGAGCACGTCTACATCACCAACACCGTCTATTGGCGACCGCCCGGCAACCGCACGCCGACGCCGGAGGAGGTTGAGGCCTGCGCGCCATTCCTCGCCAAGCAGATCGAGCTCAAGTCGCCGCAGGTGCTGGTGCTGCTCGGCGGGGCCGCGGCCCATAACATCCTCGGCGTCGCGGAGGGAATCATGCGGCTCAGAGGCAAGTGGCTCAACTATGCAAGCGGCGGCCGCGACATTCCCACGCTCGCCACGCTGCACCCCGCCTTCCTGTTGCGCAAACCCGAGCACAAGCGCTTGGCTTGGCGCGATCTGTTGCTGGTGAAGCAGAGGCTCGAGCAATGAACCGTATCGACGAGACGAGGCCCTTCATCCCGGTGCGCATCGCCGTGCTGACGGTCTCCGACACGCGCACGCAGAAAACCGACAAATCCGGCCCGCTCCTCGTCAGCATGATCAAGGAGGCCGGGCATGAACTCGCCGAGCACGCCATTGTCGAGGACGATCTGAAATCGATCCGCAAGCAAGTGAAGCGATGGATCAAGGATCCAGGGGTCGACGTGGTCATCACCACCGGCGGCACGGGCTTCACCGGGCGCGACGTGACGCCGGAGGCGGTGAAGCCGCTATTCGAAAAGGAGATCGAAGGCTTCTCGGTGCTGTTCCATCTCTTGAGCTGCCAGAGCGTCGGCACCTCGACGGTGCAGTCTCGCGCCTGCGGCGGGCTTGCCAAGGGCACCTATATTTTCTGCGTGCCGGGATCGCCCGGGGCCTGCACCGACGCCTGGAACGGCATCCTCAAGCATCAGCTCGACAATCGTCACCGGCCCTGCTCGTTCATCGAGATCATGCCTCGTCTCAATGAACGGAAGAAGGCGAAGACGGCGAAAAAGGCGGTTGTCCAACCTTAGAACGAAGAGGCGCGAGCGAACCCGTCTGTGACGATGGCAGGGCGGGTCAGAAGGCCGGCGTGAGCGCCGACCACGCGATTGCGGCCGCCGGATTTGGCGTCGTAGAGCGCGGCATCGGCTCTTGCAAGAATCTGATCGACGGTATCGCCGGGCCGCCCCTCGCCGACGCCAATGCTCCAAGTGAGCGTGATGCGTCCTTTGCCGGTGTCGAACGGCTGCGCCGCGAGCCGCGTGCGCAAATCTTCGGCAACCTCGACAGCCTGCGGCAAGGTGCGATGCTCCAACAGCAATGCAAACTCGTCGCCGCCAAGCCGGCCGACCACGGCCTCGGTCAAGAACGCGGCACGGGCGCAGCAACAGATCGCCTCGTCGCCCGTCTCGTGGCCGTAGGAGTCGTTGATGTGCTTGAAATTGTCGATATCGAGGATGATCGCCGAAAGGTTGCCATCGGGGGAAGCCACGCGGGCGCAGGCTTCAATCGCGCGCTCGAAGAAGCCGCGGCGATTGCTCAATCCAGTCAAGGGATCGATCGTGGCGAGGCGGATCAGATCGCGCTGCATCGAGAGAATCCGCTCGGCGGCGCGCAGCCGCGCAAAAAGCTCCTCGGCCAAAGGCGGCTTGCCGATGAAATCGTCGGCGCCAGAGTCGAGCGCCTCGATCAGGCTCCGCTGATCGTATTGGCTCGACATCATCAGCACATAGATCGGGCGGCGGCAGGTCGCCAGCAGCCGCGTTTCCCAACACAGCTCGACACCGGACATATGCTTTAGCTCGGCGCTGGTGATCAGCGCCTCGATATTCGGATCGGCCTTGATCTGGTGAAGCGCGTCGCGCTCATCGGCGAAGGGAAGAACGTCGTGACCGCGCGCGGAAAGCATGCGTGAGACGATCAGTCGAGTCGTGCGACTGGGATCGACCAAAGCGATGCGCATGCGAGTCTGCCCTTATCCCGTTATTTCAAGCCACTACAAGAAGCGCCTTAAATTTGAATTAAAGGCATATGAGCCTCTCGGCGGGACCGCGCACTGCACAGTAGTCGTGCTTGCCGTCGACATCCGAAAGCGTCGCCGCGAATAAGACGCGCCTCCCCTTCAGATTCGCCAGCGTGTCGGCAAGAGCGTGCGGACTTGACCAGCGCACTCGGGCAAACGGCGCGAGCAGGTTCGGCGTGCGCCTCAAGCCGATTAGCCAATAGCCGCCGTCAGGGGCCGGTCCGAAAACCGCATCGCCGCGACCGAGCAGCCTGAAAGCTCGCGCAATATGTTCGGCCCCGATGGCGGGGATATCGCTGCCGACAATGATCGCCGGGCCCGGAGGCAGCGCCGCGAAAAGACGTCGCATGCGCTGACCAAGGTCGCCCTTACCTTGCTTCACGCGAGCGAGCCTCTTCCGCGAAGGCTCGAAACTGACTTCGACGTCGCGGTCTGGATCGATGGCGAGCAGCGTGCGCCAGCGTTTGTCTTGCGCGAGCCGGAGAGCGGTGTGGGAGAGACAATGGCGATAGAATCGGATCGCGGCGACAGTGCCGATCTCGCGGCCGAGCCGCCGCTTGACCCGGCCGGCCACCGGGCTCTTGGCCATGATGACAAGATGCTTGGCGTAACCTGCTCGGCGCGGGCGCCGCGCGCTCGACCTAGCCATAAAGCCGCGCGAGCACCCGTGGCGGCACGCGAAGATAATAGAGCAGCATGCAGCCGAGATTGCGGAAGCTCCGTGCGAGATAGCCCTCGCGCCGGTAGCGCTCGCCGCTCGTCACCGCGCGCGATTTCAGCATCACCAGCTCGCGGCGCTTGAGCCGCCGCACGAGATCGACGTCCTCCATCAGCGGCAGCGGCCGGAAGCCGCCGAGGCGATTGTAGAGATTGCGCGAGATGAGCAGTCCCTGGTCGCCATAAGGCAGAGCGAGCACGCTACAGCGCAAACCGACCAGCCCTTCGACAAAGCGCGGCATGAGGCCGTCATCATCGAGCGCGAAACGGAACGACGCCGCGGCCTGAGGCCGCCTGCCACTCTCGACCCGCTCGATGAAGTTCTGCGCCTCTTCGGCCCAGCCGGGCTCGAGCACCGTATCGGCATGCAGGAAGAGCAGCCAATCGCCTTTTGCGTGGTGGGCGCCGGCCTCAAGCTGAGAGCCGCGTCCGCGCGGCGCCTCGATCAGATGCGTGCCGGCGGCTTCGGCAATGGCGCAGGTCTCGTCGCTCGAGCCGCCATCGACCACGATCGCCTCCTGCACGACGGCCTCGACCACGGCCGGCACGAGAGCTGAAAGGGTATGCGCAAGCGTGCGCTCAGCGTTCAACGTCGGGATGATGACCGAGATCATGGCGCGGAACCTATAGGCGCGAGACCGGCGGCGGGCAATCTTCACATGGCCGTAACGTAGATTTGTTCTTGCTTTGTTCCGCGCGGCACCCTATATGGTGAATATGTCCGTCGCGTTGCGAAAACCGGCCGATTCCGAGAGCTTGCCGTATGAGGCGGGCGGCGTTGCCGTTGGCCGCCGGCATGGCAGGGGCGCCCAGACCAACCGGGGCGGCCGCTATGAGCCTGTCGCTTACGAGCCCGTCGACGACGGCTGGGAATCGCTCGGCGAACTTGAAGCGCTTTCCACTGAAGTGCAGGAAGTGCCGGCGCGGCGCATCATCACGCGCAACGAATCTCCAGACATTGGCTTCGACCGCTCGATCAATCCCTACAGGGGTTGCGAGCATGGCTGCATCTACTGCTTCGCGCGTCCGACGCATGCCTTTCTCGGGCTATCGCCCGGGCTCGATTTCGAGACCAGACTGTTCGCCAAGACCAATGCCGGACAGGCGCTCGAGCGCGAGCTTGCCGAGCCGGGCTATCGGGTCCGCACCATCGCCATCGGCACCAATACCGATCCCTATCAGCCGATCGAGCGGCGCTACCATATCATGCGCCGCATCCTCGAAGTACTGAGCGCCGCCAACCATCCGGTCGGCATCGTCACCAAGTCGGCGCTGGTGCTGCGCGATCTCGATATTCTCAAGTCGATGGCCGAGCGCGGCCTCGTCAAGGTGGCGCTCTCGGTCACCACGCTCGACCGGAAACTCGCCCGCGCCATGGAGCCGCGCGCGAGCACGCCCGACAAACGGCTTGAAACGGTCGCAAGGCTGATCGATGCCGGCGTGCCGGCCTCGGTCATGGTGGCGCCGATCATTCCCGGCCTCACCGACATGGAGATGGAGCGCATCTTGGAGCGCGCGGCAGCCGCCGGCGTGGCGAGCGCGGGCTACGTGCTGCTCAGGCTACCCCTCGAGATCGGCGATCTCTTCACCGAATGGCTGCAAGCCAACTGCCCCGATCGTGCCAAGCGGGTTTTGTCACTGATGCGCTCGACGCGGGGCGGCAAGCTCTACGATGCGAAATGGGGAGAGCGCATGAGGGGCACCGGGCCTTAGGCCTGGATGATCGGACGGCGATTCGAGCTCGCCGCCGAGCGGCTCGGGCTGAATCAGAGCTCGGTCGAGCTGCGTACCGACCTGTTCACGCCGCCTTCCCTTCCCGGCCAGCAACTCCAGCTGTTCTAGCGGTTTTTCCACAGAGACTGGGGCGTCCTCGCCGAACACGTTGCAAAGCACTCGGGCTTTGCGCGAAAGTCCCCTGCCATGGGACTTCCCGCCGAAAAGCTGCCGCTCCCCGCGCCGAGCTTCGATTTCGAAGCAGCGATGATGGAC
>JBAUOI010000157.1:0-3118 GCA_049579665.1 Methyloceanibacter sp. | reverse complement strand
GCCGAGTCCGGCCTCGGCGCAAGTGATCGAGCGCGGCATCCAGGGCGGCGTCACCGGCGCGATCATCGGCGGCATCATCGGCGGCGGCAAAGGTGCCGGCCGGGGCGCCGCGATCGGCGCGGGTGTTGGCGTCGTGGCCGGCGCGATCGAGGCCGACCAGAATGCGCAAGCCCGCGCTTATTACGGGCCGCCGCCCGGCTCCAATCTCGTCTACGACACGCAGTCGGCGTTGCTGCGCCTTGGTTACAATCCGGGACCGCCCGATGGCGTCTATGGCCAGCGCACGGCCGAGGCGATCAGCGAGTATCAATATTCCTACCGCTTGCCGGTGAACGGGCAGCCATCGCCGCAATTGCTCGATCACATGATCCGCAACGGGGGCTAGCGTCCACGCCCCGCCAAGAGGCGTCGCCAAGTCAAATTCAAATCGCGTCAGGAGTGAGATGGGAGCGGGCCCGTTGGATCGCGCCCGATAAACTGGAGAGACTCATGCAGAAAGTGATGCTGGTTGCTTTAGTCCTCGCCGGAGTTGCCGCCTACACGACGCTCGCGATCTCGGCGGAGGATCTCGCGGCCGCCGTCAAGGAGCGCCGCCACCTGATGAAGGATATCGTCGCGCCAGCCGCCAAGCTCGGCGGTCAGATGGTGAAAGGGGTGAAGCCATTCGATGCCGAGGCAGCCGCCAAGGCCATGAATGCGATCAGCGGCGTTCCCGAAAAATATGTGAAGCTGTTCCCCAAAGGAACAGCGCATGGCGAGATCGCCGACAGCGAGGCCAAGGCGGACATCTGGGAGGATTTCGCCGGCTTCGAGGCCACGGCCAAGAAGCTCAAGGATGCCAGCGCGAGCGCGGCTACCGCGGCAGGGCAAGGCGCCGGCGCCTTCACCGCCGCGTTCAACGACATGACCAAAGTGTGCAAGGACTGCCACCAGACCTATCGCGAAAAGCTCAAAGAGTAGCGAAGACGCACGGCCCGTTGGCCGGAGGCTTTAGGGAGGAGAGAGTTTGCGCAAGGCGTTGCTGGCGCTGCTTGCTCTTGCGGTCGCGGGTGCCGTCGTCTTCTATTTGCTGACCATGCCGCCGGCCACCGTGCCGGCCTCGGCGCTTCCCGCCCACACCCCAAACCTCGCCAACGGCAAATATGTGTTCACCGCCGCGGGCTGCGCGGAATGCCACGCCGTGCCGGTCAAGAAGTGCGACGATCTCAAGACCAAGGACAAGGAGACGCTCGCGGGCGGGCGCTGCCTGAAGACGCCCTTCGGCACGTTCCATGTGCCGAATATCTCGCCCGACAAGGAGACCGGCATCGGCAATTGGACCACGGCCGATTTCGTCAATGCCATGAAGCACGGCGTGGCACCCGACGGCTCTTATCTCTATCCGGCCTTCCCCTTCGCCTCCTATCAGCGCATGAGCTATGAGGACCTGATCGACCTCCAGGCCTATCTCGACAGCCTGCCGGCGGTGACGAACGAGGTGCCACCGCACGAGCTCGGCTTTCCGTTCAATATTCGCCGCGGGCTCGGGCTCTGGCACAAGCTCTATGTCGACGGCGAAGGCTTTGTCCCCGACGCGAAGGCGAGCGCCGAGCTCAATCGCGGCGCCTATCTGGTGACCGGGCCTGGGCACTGCACCGAGTGCCACTCCTCGCGCAATATTCTCGGCGGCATCGTCACGGACACGGAATTCGCCGGCGCGCCGAATCCCGAGGGCAAAGGCAGCGTGCCCAACATCACGCCGAGCGACGACGGGCTCGGCGACTGGAGCGAGGACGATATCGCCTATCTGCTGGAGACCGGGAACACGCCCGACTTCGACGTGATCGGCGAGAGCATGGCGCCGGTGCAGGAGAACATGGCGCAGCTTACGCCCGAGGACCGCAAGGCCATCGCCGCCTATATCAAGTCGCTGCCGCCGCGACCCGACGCCGTGCCGAAATCGAAACAGAAGGATGAAGACGAGGAGGAGGGGGACGCGGCGGGCGACAATAGCGGCGCGAAAGAGCCGGAGGGCGTCGGGGGCGCGGCCAAGGAGCAAGAGGGCTCGGATTATTGAGCGATCGAGACGGTCATGCGTGAGCGGCGTGTCGTAGGCTTGAGCCGGTGCCAAGTCGTGTTTGCCGCACTCGCGCTATCAGCGTTCCTCACCACAAGCCCCGCCAACTCTGCCGAGCTTTACGGCCTTGTCGTCGGCGTCGACGACTATGTCGGCACCGCCAACGATCTCGATGGGGCGGTCAACGACGCGAACGATGTGGCGCAAGCGCTGCACCGGCTGGGGGCTCGCGAAGTCATCCGCCTGGTCAATGCCGATGCCACCAAAGATCGCATCGCCGCGTCCTGGCAAGAGCTGCTCGGCAAGGCGAAGGCCGGCGACACTATCGTGTTCAGCTATGCGGGCCACGGCGCACAGGAGCCCGAGCCCGCGGGACGCCATGACGAGGCCGACGGGCTCAACGAGAACTTCCTGCTGGGCGGCTATCAATCGCGCGGACCCGCCACGCGCGAGCGCATCGTCGACGACGAGCTGTTCGAGTGGATGAAGCAGGCCGACACCAAGCATATTCGCGTCGTGCTGGTCGCCGATTCCTGCCACTCCGGCGGCATGGAGCGGAGCGCGAGCGCATCAGGCGTCAAGTTCCGCAAGGGCAACTTCCCGGCAATCACCGATGACCGGCTGACGCCCGCGCCGGAAGAATTCGCCAAGCTGTCCGAGACGGATTTCAATACCGTCACTTTCGTCGGCGCCGTCGCCGAGGACAAGCTGACGCCCGAGGTGACGATCGACAGCCAGAAGCGCGGTGCTCTGAGCTGGGCCTTCTCGCGCGCGATCGAGGGCCGCGCCGACAAAGACGGCGACGGCGAGGTGAGCGAGTTCGAGTTGCTCGGCTATATCGTGCCGGCGGTGCATGCGCTGGTCGAGAGCCAGCAGACGCCGCAAGTGCTGCCGTTGCGCGCGCGCTCCGTGCCGCTGGTGACGCTACGCGAGGCTGGGGCGCCTCCGGCAACGCCAGCCGACGCCGAGGCGCTGAAACTCAAGCTCGCAGTGGTGGGCGGCCAGGCGAACGCGCTCGCCGAGCTGCCTTACGTCACCATTGTCGGCGACAGAGCCAGCGCC
>JBAUOI010000156.1:0-3143 GCA_049579665.1 Methyloceanibacter sp. | reverse complement strand
GGGGGAAGGGAAAAATGACGCGGATCGCCTATGGCAGAAATCGTCAGACCCGACTTACGCCGCTGCGAACCCCCGCGGCGATGCGCGCCGCCCGCGTCGCAAGCTGTTCGATACGCCCATTCCGGTCACGCTCATTCTTTGCGTCTCGCTTGCCATTGCCTTCTACGCCATGAACCCGGGCGGGATGCTTGGCCTTAAGAGCCGTGCGCCGTCTAACGTTCTCGATAGCCCCCAGATCCACGTCGTCGACGGCGACACGGTGCGCAGCGGAGGCCGGCTGTTCCGGCTTGTCGGCTTCAACACGCCGGAGACCGGCGACAACGCGCGATGCGCGAAGGAGCGCGCGCTTGGCGCGCGCGCCACGGCGAGGCTGCAAGAGCTGGTCGCTTCAGGCCGTACTGAGCTAGAGCGCCGGCCTTGCGCCTGCCAACTCGGAACGGAAGGGACCGAGACCTGCAATTACGGCAGGCTATGTGCGAAGCTCTTCACGCAAGGGCGAGACGCCGGTCCGATCCTCATCGCCGAGGGTCTCGCGGAGCGTTACGTCTGCGGCGGCACCTCCTGTCCGCGCCGTCGCGATTGGTGCGGAGGATAGGGTTATTTGCCCTGAGTTTTTGGCTGAGCGGTCTATATCGCCCTCAGGACGTCCTTGCTGGCGTTCGTCGCCTCGGCCGAGCCCGCCGAGCAGCCGGCGCCGGCGAAATGCCTCAAGGCCGAGATCAATCCGGTGACCGGTCACGTGCTCTGCATCGACCCGCTCGGCGCGACCATCAAGCCGCCAGAGGCGGCGTTGCCCTGCAAGAAGCCGGAAGAGGTGAGGCCAGTGGAGCTACAGCCCGAACTGCACGCCCGAAATCGAGGGGATGTGAGCCTTCCGAGTTCATCCCTGCAACGCAACGCGGGCAAGAATCATTGCTCAAGCTGCCGGCAAGCGCCCGAGCGATCGGCGGATTTGGAGAAGCCAAAATGCTTAAGCAGTTGGCGAGGCGATTTTTCCGCCAGGGCGCGCGACTGTTTCACATTTTGACCGTCATCGATGTGGAGGAGCGCAGGCGCTGGCTCAAATGTCTTTGCGAGGAGCGCGAGCTATGACGGCGGTCACAGTCAAAGGGCTCGAGGCCTTGCAGCGACGACTGGCCGCCGCTTCGGCGCCCGAAGCTGTCAAAGCGACACTGCGAGAAGAGGCTGAAGCGATCGCCGCAGAGGCGAGGGCGAGAGCGCCAGGCAAACTCGCCAACACAATCGAGATCGTCGATGAGAGTCGCGGGCTGAAGCCTGCTTACGCCGTCGGCACGTCGGATCCGGCCGGTCGGTTCATCGAGTTCGGCACCGCGCGACGC
This sequence comes from Methyloceanibacter sp., assembly GCA_049579665.1. Taxonomy (GTDB): domain Bacteria; phylum Pseudomonadota; class Alphaproteobacteria; order Rhizobiales; family Methyloligellaceae; genus Methyloceanibacter. Next base: position 1,803 of record JBAUOI010000156.1, on the reverse strand, counting down.
CCGGCAACGCCTTGGCTCTGGCCGGCTTTCCGAGCGCGTTCACCGGGCGTTAAGCATAGGCTCGCGCCGGCGCAGGCCGTCGCGGCTTAATTCGATACGCTCTCAAGAAATTTGGACATCGTCATGCCCGGCCTTGTGCCGGGCATCCACGTCTTGAGCGACACGTAAAATCGTGGATGGCCGGGATAAGCCCGGCCATGACGATTCTGAGTATTGAAATTTCTCCTGATCTCAGTCGCGCAAGCGCCTTTGGCTGGGCTATATGACGCTCTTCGCCAACGGAGAGATGAGTGTCAAATGACGGTCTGGACCAGGTTCAAGGATCTCGTCGATCGCGTCGCCGGGCAGGAGAGGCCGGCGCGGAATTTCCACGAGGACGAGCTGCGGCTGGCCTCGGCGGCTCTGCTTGTGCATGCATCGTTGATCGACGGGCAGTTCGATGCCTCCGAGCGGCGCACGCTCAAGGCGCTGTTGCGTGAGCGCTTCGAGCTTGGCGATGACGAGGTTCGTCGGCTGGTTAGGGAAGCCGCCCAGGAAGAGAGTGAGTCCGTCGACCTTTTCGGCTTCACCAACGTTCTCTGTCGCGAGCTCGACCAGGACGGCCGCAAGCGGATCGTCGAGATGCTGTGGGAAGTGGTGATGGCCGACGGCGTGGTGCACGAGTTCGAGTCGAATCTGGTTTGGCGCACCGCCGAGTTGCTTGGGGTCTCGACACGGGATCGCGTGACCTTGCGGCAGCAAGTCGCCGCGCGTCACGGAATTCCGTCAGCTTCGTAACAGAGCGAGCTAGGCTGAAGAACTTCATGCGGCTTTGCGATCGGCCTGGACAAGAACGACGGCAAGAGCCGGTTTAGGTAAGGCCTATTTCTCCACCGGCACGGGGAATTTGCGGATGTCGGCGGCGGCTTCCGGGTATTTCGCCGCGAGCTGATCGATATCGCCGAGCTCGACATCTCTGTCCCGCTGGACCACGCCCGGCCATTCCGTGCTGGCGCCGAGGAACCAGCGCGCGTTGCCGGTGACGCGCGCGGTGTGGAACGTGTTGCCGGGAATATAGAGCTGCAACATGTGGCCGCCGACGATGTTCGGGCCGACCACGAGCAGCTCGCTGTCGCCGTTCTCGCGCAGCAACAGCACCTCAATCGGGTCGCCGAGATAATAGTGATAGAGCTGCTCGTTCTTGATGCGGTTCAGCTTCACCGGCGCCTCGGGCGTCACCATGAAAATGAGCGCCGAGCCCAACGGACGCCCGTCTTCGAACGGCGCCGGCAGTCCGCCCGGCGCGATCATCAGGTCACTCTTATAGGTCTCGCGCACGAATCCGCAGGTCGCGTTCGGCTCGAGCTTGAGCAGGCTCTTGATCTCCTCGGCCGTCACCGTGTCGGGCATCGGCTTTGCCGGATTGACCAGCGGCTGCGGCTCGGGTTCCGACGCGCCTGCTTGCGCGAGCGACGGCGCGAGCGTGGCCGCGCCGGCAAGCGTCGCCCGCTTCAGAAAGCTGCGGCGGCCTAACAGGTTCCGCTTCGGCCGGCTGTCGTAAATCTTAACGTCCTCCGGGCGTCGGCAGGCACGGGAAGTGTCGCCTCGGCGCAACCCGCGGGTCAACCCAAGTACCCCCTAATGGTACGCGTGTTGAATTGGCTCTGTTACCTTTTCACCACCAAGCGAGCTTCAGGGCGCAGCGCAGGGAGTTGAGCGTTCATGCGACATTCATGCGTCCTCACTTAGGGTACGGCGCAATAAGGATATCGGGATTGAACCATGTGGCGGGCGCTCAAGCCGGCAATCATTGCAGCCCTGGTC
>JBAUOI010000155.1:0-1509 GCA_049579665.1 Methyloceanibacter sp. | reverse complement strand
GCCAAAAACACGCTGCGGCCCTGCGCTGGTGAGATCGACGAAGCGGGCAAGACTCAAGCAGCCTGCGTTCACGTGATCGAGCATCACCGGCACGAGCGTCTGCACCCCCGGCATGCCCGAGGGCGTCGCCGGATAGCTCTTGCTCTTCTCCTCAAGCGTGTGCGGCGCGTGATCGGAGCCGAGCACGTCGACCACGCCTTGACCGAGCCCCCACCACAATCGCTCGCGGTGATAACGGTCGCGGATCGGCGGGTTCATCTGCGCGCGCGTGCCGAGAATTTCGTAAGCCTCGGGCGTGGCGAGCGTCAGATGCTGCGGCGTCACCTCGACCGAAGCAATGTCCTTATGCAACGCGAGCAGCGCCATCTCTTCGCCCGTGGAGACATGCAGCACATGCACCCGCTTGCCCACGGCGGCGGCAACCCGCAACAGCCGCTCGGTCGAGGCGAGCGCCGCGCCGACATCGCGCCATTCGCTGTGGCTGGAAGCATCGCCTTCGCGCTGTAGCTTCATACGTTCCCTGAGCCTTGCCTCATCCTCCGAATGGAAGGCAGCGCGGCGCCTGATCGTGGCGAGGATGCGGGCGAGCGTCTCCTCGTCGTCGACGAGGAGGTCCCCGGTGGAAGAGCCCATGAAGACTTTGACGCCGGCGGCTCCCGGCTGAAGCTCGAGCTCGGCGAGATCGTCGACGTTGTCGCGGGTGGCGCCGATGAAGAAGGCGAAGTCGCAATGCATGCGGTGGGTCGCGGCGGCGACCTTGGCGGCGAGCGCGCCAGCGCTGGTGGTGGGCGGTTTCGTGTTCGGCATCTCGAACACGGCCGTGACCCCGCCCAACACGGCCGACCGGCTCCCAGTCTCCAGATCTTCCTTATGCTCGAGCCCTGGCTCGCGGAAATGCACTTGGCTGTCGATCACACCTGGGAGAATGTGCAGCCCAGAGGCGTCGATAGTCTCTCCCGCCGCGCCAACGCCGATCGAGCCGATCTCGGCGATGCGGCCGTCCCTCACGCCAATATCGGCAAGCCCCTCGCCCGCTTGATTGACGACGGTTCCGCCTTTGAAGACAAGATCGAAGGTCTGGGCCAAGTCCGGCTTCTCTTGCGGGGCCTCCCCCGCTCCCATAAATGTCGGAAGCCTTGGTAGCAGAAGGGCCGGATATGGGCCAATGCCATGCGAGCCTCTTGCCGTCGCGCGCCGTCCTTAAGGTCGGCGGCGCTGACGCGCGCAAATTCCTGCAAGGCTTGATCACCAACGATATCGACAAGGCGCAAGGCGGCCACGCCGTGCATGCCGGGCTGCTCACCCCGCAAGGCAAGATCCTGTTCGATTTCTTTGCCGTCCCTGCCGGCGACGGCTTCCTCATCGATGTGGCGCAAGACAAGGCCGCCGAGCTGGTGAAGCGGCTGGGGTTCTACCGGCTGCGGGCGCAAGTCGAGGTCGCCTTGGAGGGCGAACTGGCCGTGGCGGCGGCTTGGGGCGGAACCCCTAGCGTCGCCGAAGGGGTCATAA
>JBAUOI010000154.1:0-2458 GCA_049579665.1 Methyloceanibacter sp. | reverse complement strand
ACTCCGAGGTGCATCTCAACATCGTCGAGGTGCGCAAGCCCGAGATCGACGCCACGCTGGTCGCCGAAGGCATCGCGCAACAGCTCGAGCGCCGGGTGGCGTTCCGCCGCGCCATGAAGCGGGCGGTGCAGTCCGCCATGCGCATGGGCGCGCTCGGCATCCGCATCAATTGCGGCGGCCGGCTCGGCGGCGCGGAAATCGCCCGCATGGAGTGGTATCGCGAGGGCCGCGTGCCGCTGCATACGCTGCGCGCCAATATCGATTACGGCACGGCGCTCGGTCGCACGGCCTACGGGATCATCGGGGTGAAGGTTTGGATCTTCAAGGGCGAGATCATGGAGCACGACCCCATGGCCCAGGAGAACAAGGCGCTCGAGGCGCAGGAAGGCGGACGCTCGACCGGGCGCCGCGAACCCGCCGCGGCGCAAGGCTAGGAATGAAGGCTTAAATTCATGCTGCAACCGAAGCGTACCAAATTCCGCAAGGCTCATAAGGGGCGCATCAAAGGCGCCGCCTCGAGCGCGGCCACGCTCAATTTCGGCACCTACGGGCTGAAGGCCCAGGAGCCCGCCCGCATCACCGCGCGGCAGATCGAGGCGGCGCGGCGGGCCATGACGCGGCAGATGAAGCGCTCGGGCCGGGTGTGGATCAGGCTGTTCCCCGACGTGCCGGTGTCGAAGAAGCCGACCGAGGTGCGCATGGGCAAGGGCAAGGGCACGCCGGAGTTCTGGGTGGCGCGGGTGAAGCCGGGGCGCATCATGTTCGAGATCGACGGCGTCACCGAGGCGGTGGCGCGCGAGTCGCTTCGGCTCGCGGCGGCGAAGCTTCCCATCAAGACGCGCGTCGTTGCGCGCATCGAGGGCTAGGCGATGAAGGCGGCTCAAGTTCGCGGGTTTACGCCCGACCAGCTCGGCGACGAGTTGCTCAAGCTGAAGAAGGAGCAGTTCAACCTGCGCTTCCAGGCGGCTTCGGGCCAACTCGAGAACACCGCGCGCGTGCGGCAGATCAGGCGTGATATCGCGCGCATCAAGACAATCGCGCGGCAGGCGCCACAGCCCGAGGGCGCGGTGAAGATCAAGGCCGCGCCTGAGCCCAAGGCCAAGCCCGTAGCGGCGAAGCCTAAGTCCAAGACCAAGGCGGCGACCGAGCCGAAGACCAAGACGACAAGGACCAAGCCGAAAGCGGCGAAAGCCAAGGCGAAGGCCAAAGCAAAAGGTTAGGACGAGACGATGCCAAAACGCGTTCTGCAAGGAGTCGTGGTGAGCGACAAGAACGACAAGACCGTGGTGGTCCGCGTCGAGCGGCGCTTCACGCATCCGCTGCTGCAGAAGACCGTGCGGCGGAGCAAGAATTATCACGCCCATGACGAGAAGAACGAGTTCAAGACGGGCGAGATGGTGTGGATCGAGGAATGTCCGCCGATCTCCAAGCAGAAACGATGGACGGTGCTGCCGCGCGAGCGGGCGGCTGGTTGACGCAGGTTTTCGAGAGCTAAGGGCAGAGCGCCATGATTCAGATGCAGACCAATCTCGACGTCGCCGACAATTCCGGCGCGCGCCGCGTCCAGTGCATCAAGGTGCTCGGCGGGTCGAAGCGGAAATATGCCTCGATCGGCGACACCATCGTGGTCTCGGTCAAGGAGGCGATCCCGCGTGGCCGCGTGAAGAAGGGCCAGGTGATGAAGGCCGTTGTGGTGCGCACCGCCAAGGGCGTGCGCCGGCCCGACGGCTCGATCATCCGCTTCGATCGCAACGCCGCGGTGCTGGTCAATCCGCAAGGCGAGCCGGTCGGCACCCGCATCTTCGGTCCCGTCACCCGCGAGCTCAGAGCCAAGAAGCACATGAAGATCGTCTCGCTCGCGCCGGAGGTCCTCTAGATGGCTAAGCTCAAGATCAAGAAGGGCGACCACGTCGTGGTCATCACCGGCAAGGACAAGGGCAAGAAGGGCGAGGTGCTGAAGGTGATGCCGGAGGAGAACCGCGCCATCGTCAAGGGCGTGTCGATGATCCGGCGGCATCAGAAGCAGACCACCACGCAGGACGGCGGCATTATCTCCAAGGAGGCCGCGATCCATATTTCCAATCTCGCGCTGGAGGATCCCAAGGACGGGTCGCCGACGCGCGTCGGTTACAAATTTCTGAAGGACGGGCGCAAGGTTCGCTTTGCCAGGCGCTCGGGAGAAGTCATCGATGGCTGAGAAGATCTACGTCCCGCGTCTCAAGCAGCACTATAACGAGGTGCTCAGAGACTCGCTCACCAAGGAGTTCGGCTACGCCAACCGCATGCAGGTGCCGCGGCTGGAGAAGGTCGTGCTCAATATGGGCGTGGGCGAGGGGATCAACGATTCCAAGAAGGTCACCGCCGCGGCCGCCGATCTCGGACTGATCGCCGGGCAGAAGCCGGTAATCACGCGGGCGCGCAAGTCGATCGCGACTTTCAAGCTGCGCGAGGGCATGCC
>JBAUOI010000153.1:0-5518 GCA_049579665.1 Methyloceanibacter sp. | reverse complement strand
TAGAATTTTTCGCTCAACCAAATATTCGAGAAGTGCGAGAGTCGTCACACCATTGGCCACCGCGATGCCTTGTGCACTACAACCGAGAAAATTGAGCATGGCTAGTTCTCCATCCCTCTCCGGAGATTGCATCGCCGATTCACGGCACCACCTTGCGATAGAGGTGCCAAGTGGCGTGCCCGAGCACGGGCAAGACGAAAATGAGACCGAGGAATGCGGGTATTGAACCGATCACCAGGCTGCCTGCGACGATCAGGCCCCAAACGGCCATCGGGCCAGCGTTTTCAGCCACAGCTCGGATCGACGTTTGCACCGCATTGGCAAGCCCGACGTCCCGGTCGAGCAACAGTGGAAACGAAACCACGCTGATCGCCAGCACCAGCAGGGCGAACAGGAAGCCAACGGACACTCCGACCACGATCATCGTCCAGCCCGCGCTGGTCGTGAACACGTCGCGCACAAACGCTGAGATCGAGTCCGGCGCCTCCGGGCCGAGCGTGAACTGGTAGATCAGATTGGCGGCGAGCAGCCAGAGCAGAAAAATCGTCACAAGCACCAATCCAAGCATCAGGATCGCGCCGAACCCGGGCGAGCGGACCACGCCGAGCGCATCTACCCAGCTGGTGCGAACGCCCTGCTCGCGCCGGCGGCTCATCTCGTATACGCCCACCGCCGCGACCGGGCCGATAAGCGCAAAGCCGGATGCGAGCGGAAAGAGTAGCGGCAGCATTGCATAGCCGAAGGTCAACCACGCCAGCGCAATGCCGACGATCGGATAAATGAGGCAAAGGAAGATCACGTCGGTCCGATAGGCCGCGAAATCGTCAAGACCTCTGCGCAAGACCTCCTTGAGGTCGGCGGCCTTGATCCGGCAGACCGCGGGCAGCGGGGCATGGCGGCTCTGCTCGCTGCCACGCAGGGAGCGACCCAGCGATCCCACGGTTAGAGCCGCAAGCGAGATCTGATCGTATCCCCACTCAATGGGGTTTCGGATATGGTCTGGGCTGGCCATCTTCGCACCTCCCGAACTTTTGAGTTCGAGGGCCGCGGGCCACCCGTGGCTCGACGCCAATTGGGCCGCCGGTCGCGAGCGAGCCGCGACCATAAACAATTATACTCCGATCCCCGGCCTGCGTCCCGACTCTTGATGCCAGGGCGACCAGCGATTGCGACAGCTTCTGACACAAGAGCGGACATCCTGACCCCAGAGGGTCAGACCCAACCACATCAATTCGACGGGGGATGGATGCCCCTCGAAAATCGATGCTGCAAAATTCGCGGCGTGCGGACCCTGCTGACTCCTCGCCACTTCGCAGACTGCGCCTTCGGCGGACTGGAAGCCGCGTGCGTCGCAGGCGCATCCCCAAGCGCTCGAAATGTTTCTGCCGGCTTGTGGCTATTTCGCCACCAACGCTGGATCACGATGTGATCAAATGCCATTGGAGTTCTCATTGCCAGTTGGGCCAAGGAGAGCTGACTAGAGTGGGGGGCCTAGTAATGCGTACCGCTGTCTCTAACGCGGCATCGCCGCGTCACCTGCGCTGGCAGGCTGCTTTCACCATCAAGGCTTATCAGACTTTATCGCCGATTGTTTGGCACCACGCCTTCGTGTCTGACACAGACATGAAGAATTGGTGCGGCGGCTCAGATCTGATTTTGACCTGGGGATTTCGGCGGCAACCCAGACCGGAAAGCCAACACGCCTAGCATCCGGACATCGTCCGGTGGCCAAAAGACTCCCGCTCAGTAACTCGTAACGGAGGGGGCTATGCGTTCAGCAAAGAAGCACATCACTCCTGTCGATATGGAGATCATTTATCGAGCCTATCGGTCGGTTTGGACCGTGCTCAACTCGGAAAACCGCGTGACCGATACTGACGAGGCGCACGAGCTAAGCGACAAGGTGACCCGCAAGCTTGTGGAGGTCGCGCGTGAGGGCGTGATCGATCTCGAAACGTTGCGAGAGCGAACATTGGCAGCGATCATGCGACAATAATTTGATGTGGGGCTTCAGCCATCGTCCCGAGACGCGCGATTTCGGGTGAGCTGCGAACCGCGGCCTTTCATGCCAGCGCTAAAGCTCGTGTTGCATTGCACATCAGTCATGCATTGCGGCGCATGAAGACGGCTGCCAACGAGGCTGCTAGGCTTTGGGATCATCGGTGTTGGCCCCAGGCAACTGGTGACTGAGAGCTTTAAGACTCCCGCCTGGTCTGTGGGAGCAAGCGATGGTGCCCTTCCGAAAGTACGCAGCGTTTTTCCAGCCATCCGAACTGGAAGCGTTGAGGGCTGCTTACGACGAGGCCTGGGAGCAATGGGCTGCCAGGTCGATGAACGCCGCGGAGGAATCCGATCTAAAGAACAGACTTGCACAGGTCATTCTCGCGTCGGCATGCACCGGCAACCGTGATGCGAAGCGCCTAAAAGAAATCGCCTTGCGCGCCGTCTCAAAGCACCTTTCCAACAAGCAGAGTGAGTCTGAAAGATGTTGAGCGCAGACTCGTACTGCGTCGAAGAGTTCTAAGCATGGCCACTCACGAAAGAGCGAGCGATCGTAATTCGGAGCTGAAGGTCATATTTGCTGATTTGCGTTCCGAGAATCCAACAGAGAAAAATTGGGCCCAGGCTCCGTCCCACTTCGTTTGGCAGCAACAAACTTTCGATGCGGCGGTGGACTGCACTCTTCTGCTGAATCGCGAGATCATTGACATTCTGCAGCGCAATTCGAATGCCAGCTTCAGCTTACTTAGGAAACTCGCGGACGCGAAAAGCCCTGGAGAAATTGTTCAATTCCAGGCTGCCTATCTAAGCAATCAAACCGCAGCCTTGGCGGGTCAAAGCGAGGAGATGGCCACGCTTGCAGTCAAGGCGGCAATTGCATTCCTGCGACAAACCTGTCGCGGTTAGGATCTTGTTTCACGGTCCGGCCTTATAGTCGGCGGGTTCAAAGCGTATGTGAGGTCAAGTCGATGCGGACCGTATTGTCCAGTGCCGCAGTGATTGCGGGTGTTGTCTGCTTGGGAATAGCGCCCGTCAAGGCCACCCCGTTAACGCCAGTGATCGGCAACACAAACATTCACGTCGCCCCGGTCGAGGATGTTGGCTACCGGCGACGTTACTACCGGCGATATGGGTATCCGGTGCCCTATGCATACTATCCTCCAGCATATGGCTACTACGTGCCTCCGCCGGCGTACGCTTACCCTCCCTCAAGATACTATCCGCCGCCGGTCGGCGATTATGTCGGCGCTCCGCCTCCGGAAGGAGATTACGCCGACGCTCCCGAGGGGGATTATGCGGACGTTCAGCCTCAAGATGGCGATTATGCCGGCGGTCCGCCCCCGGAAGGTTACTAATCGAACTGCTGCAATTCGGATCAGCCTCTAGGTCCGCTTCTGGCACTTAGCGAAAAATTTCCTTCATGGCGGTGGTGTCAGCTTCTGACGCTAAAATCGGACGCTAATAACGGAGCCATGCCAATAAGTTCCGAGCGACGGAACGCCTAAGCGGCCATCTCGTTGTATCCAGGCGGAGCGCTCTTAAATTGGGCTCTCGGTATGATGCGCGTCGTGTTGCTCTCAGTTGTGGCTGCCGGGTTGATGTACGCGGCCTACACGTCGCTACTGACGGGCGAACTTGAGCTCTCTGATAGTTCAACGAAGAGTGTTGGAGCAGAACTCCCGCAACCCGCCCAAGAGACTCCCTGGACCAAAATCGATCTTGCGGCACAAAATTCGCGGCACGCTATCGTGCCCGACGACGATCTTTCTCCAACGGCGGCTTTCGAAGCTTTGCCCTCGCCGATTGAAGTTGAAAAAGACCCTTCAATCGCGAATGCCCAAGCCACCTCAACGGCCGAGCAAGCTGAGCATATAAGGGTAACCTCGCCCGCCCGCATACGAGAAGGGCCGTCTAGCTCGGCTGCAATCATCGGTGTCGCCCAGCCCGGGGCTGAGGCTCAGGTCATCGCACGCCAATCCGAATGGGTTCAGATCATTGACGCCGGCTCCAAAAAGATGGGGTGGGTTGAGGCGAGTTTTTTGGAGTCGAACAGCCAGCCGAGATCGCAAGCATTGTCAAAACAGGAGATTGAAGCGGCGCTCGACGCACGCGATGAGGTTGAAAGCTCAACGCCCGAGACATCCAAGCCTTCCGTGGGACCGCGTAAGTCGCATAAGCACGGATCGAGACGCAGCCATCGTAAGCGTGGTTATTCCTTCAGATTCTTGTTCAGACGAGCGTGGTAGCCGCACCTCGGTGTTAGCGCGTAGAAGAAGCGCCGGCGCGAGACTCGACGATCATCGCCGCAAGGAAGACACGAGCCCCAGCTCTTAGGCAGCTCGCTCAGTCGTATTTGTGCGACTTCTTGTAGATTTTCCACTGGTCCTTGCACCAGTGCTTGAAATCCTTGCGGGCCGCGGGATCGTCAGGGAACTGAGCCTTGGCCGCGTCAGAGCAGCCGCTGTGCTTATAGTCCGCGGCGCTTGAGGGATCGGGTGCAGCACCAACCAGGAGCAGCAGCCCGGCGGTTGCCGAAACCAACATTACCTTTTTCAACATGAGCGAGTCCTCCTGCGAAATTGCCTGACCGGAGGTCGGCCATTCCAGCGCATTCCCCGGTCAGTTTGCCATCAACGGTGGCATTGAAGGGTGAGCGATTTGCCGCGTGGCCGAAACATTTCATCTAGCCTCTGGCGCTTGGCGGACGTGAACTTATCCCGCCTCTCGTATTGTCCGCTCAGCGCCGAGGGCAGACCATCCATGAGGACGCGAGCTTCAGACCGTCCGTGCCTGCTCGGCCGGGGAATAGGCTATGCATTTTGGCGGAAGCGCGGCGAGGCTCGGAGAGTGCAATGTCGGCAATGAATGGCCGATGGTCCGAACCGAGGCGCGGACCGGCTTCCGCGCCAAGCGCCGTGAACTCGCGTGATGTCGCAATATTATCGGTAGGGAATAGAGGCAGGACTGGAATGTGGGAGCAGCTCCGTGGGCCAGGTTGGATACAGTGTGTTGTGGCGGGCAAGCTCGGTTGTCCGGATGAGGTCCGCGAACTTCACGGTCCAGGGCGTCGCATTGAAATCGCCGGCCACGACGAGGGGCAGATCGCGGCTCCGTACGAACGCGGTCAGAGCCGCGTAGTCCTGGTCCTGACCCGCCGGGTAGAAGGGTCTTGTGAGATGAACGCCGACGATCTCGACAGCGACCCCCTTCACTTCGATGCGGGCCCAACGCGCCATCGGTGATACCCACGGCGGATAGCCCGGAGGGTCGGAACGTCCATGTGCCACGATCGGATGCTTGGACAGAATGACGATGCTCCACTCGCCGAGGATATGCGGATATCGGGAGTTGAGCGCCTGGCGAAGCTCCGCCAGATGGGCGCTGGTGGTCTCCTCGAGAACGATGACGTCTGCATCCGAAGCGGCGAGAAACGCCGCCACGTCTTCCATCCGGTCGTTTTGGCTCGACAGATTGAAGGTCGCGACCCGCATGAAGCGGGCGCTCCCCGGCGCTGCGG
>JBAUOI010000152.1:0-6507 GCA_049579665.1 Methyloceanibacter sp. | reverse complement strand
GGCGGGAGCAGGTGTTGCCGCAGCAACCGGCTCGGCCGGGACCGCAGCGGGCGCGGGGACTGGCGTTGCCGCAGCCACTGGCGCCAAGGCCGGTGCAGCTTGGGCTGGCGCAGCGGCGGCTGGTGCGATGATCGGCTCAGGCGCCGGCGTGGTCTTGGCTGTGACTTCGGGCTTGGCGGGAGCCGGCTCGACCTTCACTGGGATCGACAGAGCGGCCGGAACGGGGGTTTCGGTCGGAGCGGCCACCGGAGTTACAACCGCAGCCGCGGGCGCCGCCGGAGCTTTTACTATGACCGGGGCAGGGGTCTCGACCGGGAGCCTATCGATCGACTTGGCGGCAATGCTGCTTGGCTTGCTCGGAGCGCCATCCTCCTCGTCATCGAGCGCATGTCCGCTCGTGCTGGCCGTCTCGTTCTTGTTGGCGGTAGCAGGCTGACCCGCGAATGGATCGAAAGCGTGGGCATGCGTGTCCTCGACGGCCACCGGGTCGTCGGCTTTGAGGGAGGGGGCGCCGTTCTGGTCCGCTGCCTCGACTTCAAGCGAAGACGGGACGTCGGTGGTGGAGCCGGAAACGTCGGCTCTCGCCAGCATGCCCGGATGCGGCTTCTGCGGGGCTGGAAGCGGCAGAATGCCGTTCATCGACTGACGCTGTGGCGGTTCCTGCGTCACCATTGCCGGCGGTGGAGGCGGCGGCAGCGGTTGGAACAGGGCCGGATGCTCGATCAACTGCGGCACCGGACGGTCGCGCGCCACGATGACATTGTCGCCGACCGTGGTGATCTTGAACAGCTTGGGCGCAAAGGAGAATGGCAGCCGGATACAGCCATGCGAGGCCGGATATCCGGGAACCACGCCGGCATGCAGCGCCGTTCCGGACCAAGTGATCCGGTTCATCCAGGGCATCGGCGCGCCGCTATAGATGTTGGAGTGATGGAATCTCTGCTTCTCGAGGATGCTGAAAACGCCGGCCTTAGTGGCGTGGCCGGGCATGCCGGTCGAGACTTGCGACGTGGTGACCAGCGTCGTGCCGCGATAGATATCGAGCTTCTGTTGCTTGAGCGAAACGACGAGCACCATGGGCTCCGACGCGTCGATGTCGGCAATGCCGTCTTCGGGCTTCGCCTCGTCCGGCTTACGCTTCTTGGCGTCGGCAGGCGCCGCGGCAATGGCGACCGCCAAAGCTCCCACGCCAAGCCAGGTTAGAAAAGTGGTTGAAGCCCATTTGGCGACATTCGTCGCCCTGCCCCTCGTGGCGATACGCTCGTTACGCAAGACACACGCTCCCCGTGATGGTCCGACCCAAGGCGAGCCTCTCCCCGATTGAGTCCCCCGACTCAACGAATCAGAGTAAAAGAGGCACCCTCATTTGACCAGCAGAAGCCTTCTAATCACCTAACGTACGTCAAACCGATTGGTGCCGAAAGCCGTGCGCTTCGGCCTCAATAAAAAATCCCGAAAGCTCGGGATGTTGCGGGGTAAGCGCGGCTGCCTATCCAGATTTCGCTGGCAGGGGCGCCGGTAAGGAGTTCTGCGAATAAACTTCGCGCTGTTCCATTCTCGCAACACTTCGCCCCGCCTGCGCCGCAGGTCAAAAGCGCCGATTTTTCACCGCCAAGTGTCGCGATCGCACCCATTCAGAACAAGCCATATTTGCCGTGGCCACCTTGACTCGCCGGCACGCCGCCATCCTCGCCGATGAAAGACTAGGACAGGACCAAGGCAGGAATAGGGTCGGCCGGAGGTCGCGCGACTGAGGCCCTTGGCACGTGCGGTCGCCAAGGCCATGCTATCCTTCACCTTGCTCGGGCGCCCGTCACGGAAAGCTCTTGCTTCGGAGGGAGGGCGCCAATACATCGAGGCCCGAAGTTCCTCGAGTGCTTCAGGGGAGGCGATAATGCTGGCTGAGACGCATCCGCGGGGGCGTGCTGCCGCCCGCGTCATTTGCTTGATGCTTGCGGGCGCCATGCTCGCCGGCTGCGGCATCAACACCATTCCCACACTGCAAGAGCAGGCCAAGGCGGCCTGGAGTCAGGTGTTGAACCAGTATCAGCGCCGCGCCGACCTCATCCCCAACCTGGTTGAAACGGTCAAAGGCTATGCCGCGCAAGAGAGCAAGGTGCTGACCGATGTCGTCGAGGCGCGCGCCAAGGCGACCCAAGTACAGCTTCCGCCCGACATCCTCAACAATCCCGAGGCGTTCCAAAAATTCCAAGAGGCGCAGAACACCCTCTCCGGTGCGCTCGGCCGCCTGCTCGCCATCACCGAGAACTATCCGGATCTGAAGTCGAACCAGAACTTCCTGGCGCTCCAGTCCCAGCTCGAAGGCACCGAGAACCGCATCGCCATCGCGCGGCAGGATTACATCACCGCGGTCCAGAAATATAATACCGAGATCAGAACGATCCCCGGCCGCTGGTGGCGCGCGGTACTTTATCCTGACGCGGAGCCCATGCAGAACTTCACCGTCAAGGAAGGCACCGAGAACGTGCCGGAGGTGAAATTCTAGCCTCAGCGTTCGGTCGGGGGGCAAAATGGCCGCTAGGTGGCGCGTTGGCGGATTGGTGTTGGCCTTGGCGTTTTTGCCATGGCTCGCGCCCGCTCACGCCGAGCCGAAATTCCCGGAGCTGACAGGCCGCGTCGTCGACGACGCGGACCTGCTCACCTATCCCGAGGAGGTGGCGATCACCGCCGACCTCAAGGCGCTCGAGGACAAGAGCTCCGATCAGGTCGTGGTTGTCACGCTTCCCTCGCTTCAAGGCTACACGATCGAGGATTTCGGCTATCAGCTCGGCCGCCATTGGGGCATCGGCACCGAGAAGCTCGATAATGGCGTAATTCTGATTGTCGCGCCCAACGAGCGCAAGGTCAGGATCGAGGTCGGCCGCGGCCTCGAGGGCATCCTCACCGATGCTCTGTCCAAGATCATCATCGAGAATGCGATCCTGCCGCGCTTCCGCGAAGGCAATTTCTCCGGCGGCATCAAGGATGGCGTGCGCGACGTCATCCTGGTGCTCACCGGCGAGGCCGCCGAGGTCGAGCAGCGCGCCAAGGCGCGGCACGACGCCGACGAGAGCATGGTCAACTGGCTGGTGGTGATCTTCTGGACGTTGATCATTTTGTGGATTGCCTACAGCGTCTGGAGCAGTGCCCGTTACGCTTCGCGCGCGGGCGGCCGTGGCAGCGGTCCAATCTTCTTGCCTGGCCCCGGATGGGGCAGTGGTTCCGGCGGTAGCGGCTGGAGCAGTGGAGGCGGGAATGGCGGCGGCTTCTCCGGCGGTGGCGGCAGTTTCGGCGGTGGCGGAGCCTCCGGCGGATGGTGAAATTCATGGCCACGCCGCCCCCCTTCACGCCAGCGGACGAGGCAGCCATCGCAAAGGCGCTCAACCGCGCCGAGGAGAAGACCAGCGGCGAGATCGTCGTGGTGGTGGCGATTGCCTCCGACGGCTATCGCTCGTTCGGCGTGCTGTGGGCGGCTTTGATCGCCCTCGCCGTGCCGATGCCCCTGATCTTCGCCACCAAATGGCCGGTCGAGTACATCTACCTGCTCCAGCTCGTGGTGTTTTTCATCTTCATCGTCCTGTTCCAGTTGGAAGGTCTGCGCTACGCGCTGGTGCCGAAATCCGTGCGCAAAGCGCGAGCGCATCAGCGCGCGGTCGAGCAATTCCTCGTGCAGAACCTGCACACCACCAAAGGCCGCACCGGCGTGCTGATCTATGCGTCCTTCGCCGAGCGCTTCGCCGAGGTGATCGCCGACGAGGGCATCTACAAGAAGGTGCCCACCTCGACCTGGGAAGACGTGGTCGGCGAGCTCACCAATCATCTCGCGCGCGGTTCGGCGACCGAGGGCTTCGTCCGCGCCGTTGAGCGCTGCGGCAAGATTCTCGCCAAGCATTTCCCGCCCGGCAAAGCCGATCTCAACGAGCTTCCTAACCATCTGATCGTGCTCGATGAATACGGGCGGCCGTAGCCCGCTTGCGGCGCCGGCGAGGCAAGCGTCGGAGCTGACGGGAAAACGCGCGCTGATCGGCTGGGTGTTGTTCGACTGGGCGACCCAGCCGTTCTACACGCTCGTCGTCACCTTCCTGTTCGCGCCCTATTTCGTCAACGGCTTCATGGCCGATCCTGAGCTTGGCTCCGCGCTGTGGGCTTATGCCACGGGCATCGCCGAGCTGATCGCCGCGGCGCTTGCGCCGGTGCTGGGCGCCATCGCCGATGCGAGCCAGAACCGCAAACCCTGGATCGCCTTCTTCTCCGTGCTGCTGGTGGTCGGGCTGTTCGGCTTGTGGCTCGCGGCTCCCGGCCACACCGATCTCGTGGCAATCGTGCTGATCGCCTTCGGCCTTGCCATCATCGGCGCCGAGCTTGCCACCGTCTTCACCAACGCGATGATGGTGTCGCTCGTCTCCGAGAAACGGCTCGGCACTCTGTCGGGCTTCGGCTGGGCGACCGGTTATGTCGGCGGCCTGATCAGCCTGGCGCTGGTTGCCGGCTTCCTCGTCGCCGATCCGAACACCGGCAAGACGCTGCTCGGGCTTCAACCCATCGTGCCGCTCGATCCGGCGACGCGCGAGGGCGACCGCCTGGTCGGGCCGTTCTCCGCGCTCTGGTATCTCGTGTTCGTCCTGCCGCTGTTTCTGTTCACGCCCGACCGCGCCGCCAAGCCGGTCGCAGCGCGCGCGGTGAAGGCCGGGCTCACCCAGCTCGTGCGCTCGGTCAAGGATCTCGTGCGCCATCATGGCCAGGTCGCTCTGTTCCTGCTCGCGCGCATGCTTTACGCCGATGGCCTAGGCGCGGTATTCGCCTTTGGCGGCATCTATGCCGCCACCGTGTTCGGCTGGGGCGCCGTCGAGCTTGGGCTGTTCGGCATCATCCTCACCATCGCCGGAACGTTCGGCGCCGTGCTCGGCGGCCTGCTCGACGATCGCGCCGGCTCTAAGAGGGTCATCGTCCTCACGCTGCTTCTGTTCATCGCCGCTTCGATCGGCGTCTTGTCGGTCGATCGCGATCACGTGCTGTTCGTGCTTGCCGTCGAGCCGAAGCTTCCGGGCAGCGCGCCGTTCTCTTCGGTCGGCGAGCAGGTCTATCTCGCCTTCGCCATTCTGATCGGCCTCGCCTCCGGCCCGATCCAAGCCTCGAGCCGCACGCTGCTGGCGAGGATGTGCCCGCCCGGCAAGGCGACCGAGTTCTTCGGCTTCTTCTCGTTCTCCGGCAAGATCACCGCGTTTGCCGCGCCGCTCGCGATCGGCGTCGTCACGCATGCGACTGACAGCCAGCGGATCGGCATCGCCACCAGCCTGGTGTTCTTGGTCGCTGGTCTGCTCCTCCTCCTCCGCGTTAGAGCGCAGTAGCCCTCTCTTCGGCGTCATTCCGGGGTAGGCCGGAATCCAGGATAACCGGCGCGGAGCTTGTCGCCCTGGACCCCGGCTTTTGCCGGGTTGACGCAAGACGAGCGAAATCCTTGCCGCGGCGCGTTGCAGCGTCCGGAGTTTCGTGGGCTGGGCAAACCCCCGGCGAAGGCCGGAGGTGCCCACCATCTTGCGTTCCGCGTGGGCAACGAAAGCGTTGCCCACCCTACGGTTTCCCCCTTGAGGGGTGGCGCGCCGAAAAGCGCAAATCCTATGGTGTCCGCGACCTTTTGCGAGATCGCGGCGGGCGCCTCGCGGCGCGCCACATGCGCTTATGCGGCGCATGCAATTTGCGGACGTTTGCGGCAACGGGCCCCGCTTTAGTCCGGTCCGTCACGCTTGACCGCGCCGACCGATCCTTCAGCCAGCTCCTGGCAGGGACTCCTATTGGCCCCGGGGGGAGCTCCGCTGCCGCCCGAGTGCCTTTGTTGCGAGAACGCCCGCGGGCGCCGCACCTCGTCCCGCCTCACGACGCCTCATGATGCGCCCTCAGTGGACGAGGTGAGATGATGATAAGGGAGGTTTGCGCGGCGGGGATAAGTCCACGGACTGATGTCCGCTTGGTGCCAGAAGCCGCCATGAGCACAATTACTTGACTTAACGGCCAGTCGCCCATCGATGGGCTCTGCGCTATCGGCAGACGCCCATTTGATGCAACGGCTACATCTATCGAAAGCCGACTGAGGCCACCTTGCGGATCAACGAATCAGAAGGCGGCTGCTGCGGTTGCGTCTGCTGGGCCCGGTGGTGACTGCCCGGACTGGCCTGGGAGTGTGCTTCAGTCGCGGGCGGTGAACTGCCAAGGCGCCGATCCTCGATCCCGATGACCATGCGCACGTTGTGAAGTGCGGACTTCAGATCTTCAACTATGGTTTGGTGCTCACTCTTAAGCTGCTCGATGTGCTTATCGAATTGCCCCTGCGTAGTGCTGATTTGTTCCGCAATCAGATTGGCACGGTCTTGCAGGTCGCCACGGATGTCGCGCATTTGATGATCCCCCAACGTTCACCCACTGGGTTCGAACGACCTAGCCGAGGAGCAGTTCCGATTAATCTCTTCGGAGCCGTCAAATACGAAGCGACGTGACTTTTCAGCAACGCAC
>JBAUOI010000151.1:0-2036 GCA_049579665.1 Methyloceanibacter sp. | reverse complement strand
GCCATAGACCACGAGGCCAGTGACCACTGTCGCCGTCAAGAAGAGGAGCAGGATGATCACCATGGCACCACCGCCGGGGCTATGTCCGAGATGCCGCTTTGCACGTAACAGGATGAGCTCGCGCACGTAGCGTAGGGTCGTGGTCGGGTCGTAGAGGAAGTCCGAGAAGCGTGCATGGCGGGATCCTACGAAGCCCCAAATTACCCTCGCCACAATAAGAACGCCCACCAGATAGCCGGCCCAGACATGCACCGTCAGCAGGTCGTCCTCTGTGAGATACGCCACCGTAAAGCCCACGACCAGGCTCCAATGGAAGATCCTCACAAGGGGGTCCCACACGTAGATCTGATCTTGAACTGGGGCGCGCATCAACTTTTTCTAACGCGTTGCGCTGGTTCGACCTTGAGATGAATCAAAGCGCCGCAGGCGGCCGCACCTCAAGATTCAAAGGCGATGGGGAGACTCGGAGATCCCTAAACCGTCGTTATCATTAGGTGCCTTATTGTATCGCGCTTGACGCATAGGATCGTCGAGCCCGCTGCACGGTCCCGGTGTTATGTCCTTCGCAGCTATCTGTCTCGTTAAGCACGGGGGTGAGGTCGGCTACTGACCCTGAGGGAACACATGGCATTCAAGGACGTACTTCTAGTACTCATTACATATCCGCAGGCCACCGATGCCTCTGAAATTCAGGAAGCCGTTTCATTCGCGGTCGCTCTGGATGCGCGAATTTCCGCCCTGGCCTGCATCGTACAGGTTCGGGCTCCCTCGCAGCACCTACTGAGCGATGCGTTCGTTGCGGCTCTTGTCGCATCAGAGAGGGAGAAAAGCTCTGTCGCCGCGGCGGAGCTTTCAGCAGCCTTTGAAGCGTCTGCAAAGAAGGCTGGGGTGTTTCAGGAGACCCTTACGAAGGCGTGTTTCACGTCCGACGCTCCAGATTTGTTGGCCCGAGAAGCACGAATGAGGGATCTGACGATTCTCCCCGCAGTTCTAGAAGGCCACAATTACCGATGGTTCGCTGAGTCGATCGTCTTTGGTTCCGGGCGGCCACTTGTAATACTTCCTCCGCGAGGACGTGAGTTTACCCTCGGCACTGTCGTGATTGCATGGGATGGAAGTCGCCCAGCCGCTCGCGCAGTTGCTGATGCTCTGCCCATGCTGGAGCGAGCAAAAGAAGTGCGCATTCTAACAGTGGTGAATGAAAAAGAACTCAGCAGCGAATCGCCCGCGGCAGAATTGTCGAGGTATCTGGAACGCCGTGGAATTGCCGCCAAATCGGATTGTGTCGATGCGGCAGGTCGTCAGATCAGCGAAGTCTTTAAATCCTACCTCACCTCTAATCAAACGGACCTTCTGGTTATGGGCGCGTATGGCCATTCGCGCGTGAGAGAGTTTATTCTGGGCGGAGCCACACTTAGCATGCTCTCAAAACCACCGGTGCCGATTTTGCTTTCACACTAGGGGAAGAGCCATCAGCTCCGGCGTGAACGGCGACATTCGCCGATAGGGCTGACATGTCCCGTGATGGCAACTCAGAGGAAAGCAAAAGCAAGCGCGACCGCGATGCGGTAGATGCCAAACGGAATAAAGGTGTTCGTGCGCACAAATGCGAGCAAGAATTTGATGCTAAGCAGGGCGACGAAAAACGAGGCAATGAAACCCGCGGCGAGAACCCCAAACTGTTGAGGCGCGAAGGAGGAGGCATTCTTGAGAAGGTCGTAGCCTGTGGCTGCCAGCATCGTCGGCACGGCGAGAAGGAAAGAAAACTCCACGATCGTGCTGCGACTTAGTCCAAGAATGAGTCCTCCTACGATGGTGGCGCCAGCCCTCGATACGCCCGGCACAATGGACAGGCTCTGAAATACACCGATCAGGAACGCCTTTGAGTAGGAGATCGAAGCGACGTCTGGAACAGCACCGTCTCCTTCCCGGTGAAGCAGCTCGAAGACGATAAGTGCCACGCCACCCAATCCGAGTGCCCAAAGAACGACAGCCTCGCTGTCGAAAAGATAGGTCTTCACAAGGTGATAGAGAGC
>JBAUOI010000150.1:0-4167 GCA_049579665.1 Methyloceanibacter sp. | reverse complement strand
GCTTGCGGTAGGACGCGAAGAAATCCGTGCCGGGCATCGTCACGACGATGGTGTCGTCGATCATCTCGACGACGAGCGAAGCGCTGTTCCCCATGATCGCTTCCATGCTCTATCTCTGCGCTACCGCGCTTCGCCCTACTTGAGCGCGGGAGACCGGCGCCGCTTAGGTGAGATGGCGGCGAAACGGCGGCCTCTTCGTGCCCCTATTGAGAAGGAGGGCGATTCGGAAAGCGCCACAAGCTCAACGCCCCGCGGCGATCGATTTCCTTATGGACATCTCGGCCGCTTCCGCCACGGCGATCCGCGCGGCGAGATCGGCGCGCACCCTGTCGTGCCAGGCGGCGAATTCCAGCAGCTTATGCGCCAGGCGAAGCTGAGCCCTCAAGGGCGCGAGATTGCTGTCGAGCGTGGTCTTGAGCTGCGCGATCGCCCGCTCGAACGCCGCGTCCTCGGCGCTGATTTGCCTCTCAAGCCGGTTGGCACGATCCCGCAGATCGTCGCGAATGTCGCGCATGGTTTCCCCCGTCGCGGACTGTCACGGAGGCTCTAACGGACGAAGGCTGTTGATAGTTCCGGATCACTCAGCGGCTTGGGTCTCGGCGGCGTGCTTGGTCTTGCCGCTAGCGGCCTTGCTGCTCGGGCGGCGCTCCAGCACCTGCTTCAGATAATGCCCGGTATAGCTCGCCTTGTTGGCGGCGATCTCCTCGGGCGTGCCGATGGCCACCACATGGCCGCCGGCGTCGCCGCCCTCCGGGCCAAGATCGACGATCCAGTCTGCGGTCTTGATCACTTCCAGATTGTGCTCGATCACCACCACCGTGTTGCCCTGGTCCACCAGCTCGTGCAGCACCTCGAGCAGCTTGGCGACGTCGTGAAAGTGGAGCCCGGTGGTCGGCTCGTCGAGAATATACAGCGTGCGCCCGGTGGCGCGCTTCGACAGCTCCTTAGAGAGCTTGATGCGCTGCGCCTCGCCGCCCGACAGCGTGGTCGCCTGCTGGCCGACATGGATATAGCCGAGCCCGACGCGCTTCAGCGTCTCCAGCTTGTCGCGCACGCTCGGCACCGCCTTGAACAATTCGGCGGCCTCCTCGACCGTCATGTCGAGCACGTCGGCGATCGACTTGCCCTTGAACTTGATCTCCAGCGTCTCGCGGTCGTAGCGCTTGCCCTTGCACACATCGCAGGTGACGTAGATGTCGGGCAGGAAATGCATCTCGATCTTGATCACGCCGTCGCCCTGGCAGGCTTCGCAGCGCCCGCCTTTGACGTTGAAGGAGAAGCGCCCCGGTTTGTAGCCCCGCGTCTTGGCTTCGGGCAGCTCGGCGAACCATTCGCGGATCGGCGTGAAGGCGCCGGTATAGGTGGCGGGGTTGGAGCGCGGCGTCCGCCCGATCGGGCTCTGGTCGATGTCGATCACCTTGTCGAGCAGCTCGAGCCCCTCGATCGCGTCATGCTCGCCGGGGAGCTCACGCGCGCCGTTCAGCTTGCGCGCCACCGCGCGATAGAGCGTCTCGATCAGGAAGGTCGATTTGCCGCCGCCCGACACGCCCGTGACCGCGGTGAACAGACCGAGCGGGATGTCGATGGTGATGTTCTTGAGGTTGTTGGCGCGCGCGCCAACCACGGTGAGGCGGCGGCCCTTGGTCGGCTTGCGGCGCTGCTTGGGCGAGGCGATCTGCTTGAAGCCGGTGAGATATTGCCCGGTGAGGCTGTTGGGGTTGGCCATCACCTGCGCTGGCGTGCCTTCGGCCACCACCTCGCCGCCATGCACGCCGGCGCCGGGGCCCATATCCACCACATGGTCGGCTTCGAGGATCGCCTCCTCGTCATGCTCGACCACCAGCACGGAGTTGCCCATGTCGCGCAGCGCCTTGAGCGTTTCGAGCAGCCGCGCATTGTCGCGCTGATGCAGCCCGATCGAGGGCTCGTCCAGCACGTAGAGCACGCCGGTCAGGCCCGAGCCGATCTGCGAGGCGAGCCTGATGCGCTGGCTCTCGCCGCCCGACAGCGATCCTGAGGCGCGCGACAGGGTGAGGTAATCGAGCCCGACATCGTTGAGGAAATTGAGCCGCTCGCGGATCTCTTTCAGGATGCGCTGGCCGATCTCGTTCTGCTTCGGCGTGAGGATGCCGGGCAGCGCCTCGAACCAGGCGGCGGCCTCCCTGATCGACATCTCGGTGACCTGGCCGATATGCAGTCCGGCGATCTTCACTGCCAGCGCCTGCGGCTTGAGGCGATAGCCCTTGCAGGCGTCGCAGAACTGCTCCGACTGGTAGCGCGACAGCTCCTCCGTTACCCAGGCGGACTCCGTCTCGCGCCAGCGCCGCTCGATATTGTTGATCACGCCCTCGAACGGCTTGGTGGTGGAGTAATGCCGCACGCCATCGTCATAGGTAAAAGTGATCTCGTCCTCGCCCGAGCCGTACAGCACCACCTGGCGAAATGCCTCGGGCAGTGACTTCCACGGCTTGGTCATTGGTTGGCGATAGGCGCGGGCGAGCGATTCCAGCGTCTGCTGGTAATAGGGCGAGCTGGCGGAGGTGCGCGCCCATGGCGCGATGGCGCCGCGCGCGAGGCTCAGGTTTTCGTCGGGCACCACGAGATCCGGCTCGAAGAACAGCTCGGTGCCGAGCCCGTCGCATTCGGGGCAGGCGCCATAGGGATTGTTGAAGGAGAACAGCCTGGGCTCGATCTCCTCGATGGTGAAGCCGGATTCGGGACAGGCGAATTTCGCCGAGAAGATGATGCGCTTGGCCGTCTCGTCGGCGTATTCGGCGATGGCGATACCGTCTTCGCTCAAACCGAGCGCCGTCTCGAAGCTATCGGCGAGCCGTGCGGCGATGTCGGGTCGCACCACGATGCGGTCCACCACCACGTCGATGTCGTGCTTGTATTTCTTGTCGAGGGTCGGCGCCTCGGCGATCTCGTAGAATTTGCCGTCGATCTTTAGCCGCTGGAAGCCCTTCTTCAGCAGCTCGGCGAATTCCTTCTTGTATTCGCCCTTGCGCCCGCGCGCGATCGGCGCCAGCAGATAAAGCCGCGTGCCCTCGGGCACCGCCAGCACGCGATCTACCATCTGGCTCACCGTCTGGCTCTCGATGGGGAGCCCGGTCGCGGGCGAATAGGGCACGCCGACCCGCGCCCACAGCAGCCGCATATAGTCGTAGATCTCGGTGACGGTGCCGACGGTGGAGCGCGGGTTCCTCGAAGTGGTCTTCTGCTCGATGGAGATGGCTGGCGATAGGCCCTCGATATGGTCCACGTCCGGCTTCTGCATCATGTCGAGGAACTGCCGCGCATAGGCCGACAGCGACTCGACATAGCGCCGCTGGCCCTCGGCGTAGATGGTGTCGAATGCGAGCGAGGACTTGCCCGAGCCCGAGAGCCCGGTGATGACGACGAGCTGCTCGCGCGGCAAATCGAGCGAGACGTTCTTGAGATTGTGCTCGCGCGCGCCGCGGATGGAGATGAATTTGGAGGTCATTCTTTGCGTTATGTCGGCTTGGCCCGGCCCCTCCGCAAGGCTTAGTCCGCAATGGGTTGGGGGGCAAGGGGAAGGGTGTAACCTCTCCCCAGCGGGAAGAGGTCGCGCCGCAGGCGCGGGTGAGGGGGCGTCAAAACCAGCCTCCTCAAACCCCTCACCCCGGCCCTCTCCCCACAGGGGAGAGGGGGGAGTCGCTGCCTAGATCAAGGCGAGTTTCCGCAGGCGGGAGCGGATCGCGCTGGCCTTGCGGCCGAGGCTTGCGGCAATAGCGTCGATCGGCTCGCCTTGGCTGTGGCGCAGCACGAGGTCGTTCTCCTCGGTCGTGGTCCAGGGGGCATAGGCCTTGGCATGGCTCTCCCGCATGGCCGCCACCTCATAACTCTTCGGGTATGCCGATGCCCTTGGCTTGCGCGGGCCGGCCACGGCCGCTGGAGGGCAAGCCTGGCAAGCGAGGAGAAAGGCTTCTTGCTGGCGGGCAACGGCGCCGGCATCGGCCGCCAAGGCAGCTCGCGCCGCTTCGGAAGCCGCCCTGAACTCGGCGTCCTTCGCCACGGCCTGCGGATGCACGCGCAAAGACCGCTCGTTGAGCCCCAGGAGATGCAGGCCGGAAAGTGTGCGCAGCCGCGACAGCGCGACATAGCCCTGGCCATATTCGAAGGCGCGCGCCAGATCGATCACCGCGG
>JBAUOI010000149.1:0-7826 GCA_049579665.1 Methyloceanibacter sp. | reverse complement strand
GGTCCCATCCCTCTGGGTCCCATCTGACGGGGGGAAACACACCGCCGCGCGGCCACCTTTTGCCGATAGTCTCGGCCACCAGTGGGTATAGACGTAGGTAAAAGGCGCAGCCCTTACACAAAAGCCTTTCGTCTAAAGGAGATATTAGGGTAATATGGCGGAGACGGAGGGATTCGAAACCTCGATACGGCTTTTGACCGTATAACGGTTTAGCAAACCGCCGCCTTCAGCCTCTCGGCCACGTCTCCGAACCCGCAAGGCTTAATGATCCGGTGCGGGGCGGTCAACCTCGGCGCCTCGCGCTGAGCCCGCGCGGCGCAGCCATTGCGCGACCACCGATCGCATGCCCTTGCCGCACAAATGGTGCCGGCTCGATTCGATATCGAGGGGCCCTTGGAGCGAGGGCCGGGCCGGCTTGGCACGCCCCAGAATTGCACATTAAAACCTGGTTTTCGCCCGCTTACGTCACAATCCCTGTGCTAAACTTCTAGGCAGTTGGGAGAGGGAAGCCCCGCGCCATGTTTTGGCAGTTGTGCCGAACACCGCTATTGCACGCGGCCATTGCTGCGGGCCTTACCGTCTGGGCGATACCGACGTCCCATGCGGATGAGGCAGCCTATTGCGTTCGCTGCACCGGACCGAATCAAACCTATGTTTGCAAGGTCTCGGCTGGAGGCGGTAAGGCGAGCGACGCGCTGAAGCTCTATTGCGTCGTCCGCACCGCCAAGGAAGGCCATCACGCCTCCTGCTCGGCGGAGCGCGCCACGCCCTCCTGCACCGGCGTCGAGAAAGTCTACAGCTATGACGGCCCGATGCCCGAGGACCTTGCCGCCAACCCGCGCGTCAAGAAGCTCACGGACAAAATCGAGGGGGAGCAGAAGGCCTTCGACAAGCCGAAAGGCGACGGCAACGCGCCCAAGACGCTCGTCGAGCTTGGCGGCCGTGCGGTGAACGCTTCGCGGCAAGGTTGGCGTAGTGCACGCGGCGCACTTGACGGGTCCACGCAAGGGGCCGATCAAACCGTGCCCGCCGGGGAGCCGCTGGCGCTAGAGGAGCAGAACGCGGCGCTTGCCGCTCAGACCGCCCCACCCGACCCGAGCCTCGATGCGTCGCATCCCAACCGAGTGCAGCGCGCTTATCGCTGCATGATGTCGTTGTTCCGGCATTGCAGCAGCGAGTCCGCCGAAGGTCAGCCGATCCGCTAGCTTCGCGACGCGCGCCCCTGCCCCACGCCAACCTCTGCTCAGCATTCGCAAAAACGATCATGACCGGGCAAGCCCGGCCATGACGAAGTCAGTTTGACGCCGAACCTTCTTAGTGGGTTTGCAGCCATTCGCGGGCGAGTCTTTGCGCCTCTGCGACCTGGTCGGCCGACATTTCCCGGGCCAGCTCGATGCGATGATTGCGCGCCTCCTGGTTGCCGCGCGCCGCCGCGAGGTTGAACCATTTATGCGCCACGACGAGGTCTGCCGCCACGTCCCGCCCGGTCGCATAAAGCATCCCGAGTTCGAACAGGGCATCGGGCGCGCCAGTCTGCGCCCCCAGTTCGACCTGCTCCGCCGACATCTCCATCCGTGCCATCCCAATGCCCCCTTTTTACCACTCGTCTGACAGCCCGTCGAATATTCGGGTGAATAGACAAGATTTCTATCTGTCTTTCTTCCCCTTCGATGCGGATAATCATGGGAGAGCAGTTTCAACAACTTCTGAATGGGCGTGATTAATGCAAAATCACCAAATCTATAACGTACAGTAATATTAGTTTACATTGCGCGCTAATCGGCGATGTCTCCGTTAAGCTTTGCGGTTTGCAAGGATTTGTTGACCATTAGGCATCACGTCTCGATAACCAAGAAACAGATTTCGCGCGGTCTTATTGCTTTGGATCGGCGATCACGATCTCCCACATCCACTTCCGCTCCGCCGAACCCGGAGGATAAGGCTGCCAAGGAACGACCACGCGCTCGGGCGTCACGGCGACTTTGCCCGCGATGCTGGCGAACTCGCTCTCCGCGTCCTTGGGAAGTCGCCCTTTTCGCCACACCACGGCGACCCTCGATGTGAGGTCCGCGGGCCGAACAGGCGGCGCGTAAGCCGGATGCTCAACCCTGACGATCCGCGCCTCGGGAAAGAAGCGGCGCAAATTTCCGGCGTCGTGGCGATCCGCCGCGATCAGCGTCCCGGTCCTGAAGCCCCGCGCCTCAAGCGCGGCGGCGAGACCATCATAGGGAACGGCAATGCGGCATTTGCGGCAATCAGCACCCATGGCATGCAACGCATCGCGCAGCCTGATCGGCACCACGACCAGCGTGACGGCGACCAGCACGGTGCTGAGCATGGAGAGCCGTCGCGAGGCGTCGCCGCTCGTTTCCACGAGCCCGATCAGCCATAACGGCGTGAGCAAGAAGAAGGGATGCATGTAGCGTTCGAGATAATGCGTGGCGTCGGTCAACAGCGCGCCGAGCATCAGCACGATAAAGCCGCCGATGGTCAAATGCAGGAGAAGCAGCCGCCAATTCGGCTCGCTTCCGATGAACGTTCGCGGATTCACCGCGCGTTTGAACGCGACCCAGGCCTCACGCGGCACGCCCGGAAACAACACGAGCACGATCAGATCGAGC
This sequence comes from Methyloceanibacter sp., assembly GCA_049579665.1. Classification (GTDB taxonomy): domain Bacteria; phylum Pseudomonadota; class Alphaproteobacteria; order Rhizobiales; family Methyloligellaceae; genus Methyloceanibacter. Next base: position 5,205 of record JBAUOI010000149.1, on the reverse strand, counting down.
GGAAACAGAAACGCGAGCGGCGCATAGATCGCCTTGCCGAGTCCGATCAGCGTCGCCTTGAGGCGGTTCGTTTCAGCAAGTGGTGCCATGGCCGAGCCGTAGAACGCGACGAGATCGTGCCTTCCTTCGATCAGCCAAGCGACGAACGGCGCGGTGACCAGAGCGGCCGCGCCGAAACTTAAGAGCAGGCGCCAGTCGAGCAGGCGTGCGCGCAAGACAGGCTGCAACAGCGCAGCACCCAGCAGCACGACGAGGAAGCCCGCAAAGCTATATTTGCTGAGCAGCCCGAGCCCGATGATCGCCCCGAACAGGACATAGTTGACACTCGTGCCCCGCTCGGCGAGCCGCATGAAGGACCACATCGAGGCCGCGACGGCGCAGATCAGCGCCATGGTCTGCGTCACGCCCTCATGCAGGTTCCAGCCGATATGGTAGAGCAAGAGCGGTGACAGCGCCGCGATCGCCGCCCATCTTTGATCCACGAAGATCCGCTTCGCCACGAGATAGAGAAATGCGAAGGTCGCGGTGAGCAGCCCATATTTCAGAATGAGGAAGCTCGGCAGCGTCGGCCCGGTAACGCGCTGCACCAACCACAGCATCCATTCATAAAGCGGCGGCTGCTTCAACACATAGCCGGGCTCGAGCGTCTGGGCGAGAATGTTGGAGGTGACGTCGTCCTGCGGCAGGTTGTGCGAGATCGCCAGCCGCATGCCCGCATAGACGAGCCCGTAAAGCAGTCCGACAGAGACGACGCCCGCCAGGCTGAAACGCCAGGAGGGCGTCTCCGCCCTTGCCGCTATCCGGCCCGCAATTTGCGCTTCACCCGACATCGCTTCCCCCGGCAAACGAGGACAAGGCTAGGGTGCGGTGATGACGGTTTTGCGTCGCGAGCTGTGATTGATTAGCGCGCCAGCGGCTTACGGCAGCAATACGGTCGAGCCGGTGGTGAGCCTTGATTCAAGATCGTGATGCGCCCGTGCCGCCTCGGCTAGCGGGTAGGTCTGGTTGACGGCAATCTTCACCTTTCCCTCGCCGACCACCTCGAACAGATCGTTGGCCGTTGCCACCAGATCCTTGCGCGATCTCGTGTAGTCGTTCAGCGAAGGCCGCGTGGCGAACAGCGAGCCCTTCTGCGACAGCAACGTGATCTTGAACTCAGGCACCGGGCCCGACGACTGGCCGAAGCTCACCCACATGCCGAGCGGCTTGAGACAATCGAGCGATGCAGGAAAGGTATCCTTGCCGATCGAGTCGTAGACCACGTCGACGCCCTTCCCCTTGGTGTAGTCTTTGACCTTGGCGACCAGATCCTCCTCGCGGATATTGATGACCTGGTCGCAGCCATGTGCGCGGGCGATCAGCGCCTTGCCGGCGGAGCCGACGGTGCCGATCACCGTCGCGCCGAGGGATGCGGCCCATTGGCAGGCGATCAGGCCGACGCCGCCGGCAGCGGCATGGAACAAAAGCGTCGTCTCGCGGCCGACCTTGTAGGTCCGGCGCAACAGATATTGCGCGGTCATGCCCTTGAGCATGATCGCAGCCGCCGTCACGTCGCTGACACCGTTCGGAATCTTCACCACGCGGTCGGCGGGGATCAGCCGCTCTTCGGCATAAGCGCCGACCGGACCCGCATAAGCGACTCGGCGTCCCACTTTCAGATCGCGCACGCCCTCGCCGACCGCGGTGACCACGCCGGCCCCTTCCATGCCCGGGATGAAGGGCAACGAGGCTTGCGGATAGAGACCCGTGCGCTGATAGATGTCGATGAAATTCAGGCCAACCGCCGTCTGCTTGATCTTGACCTCGCCGGGCCCCGGCTCGCCGACCTTGACCTCCTCCCATTTGAGGACGTCAGGCCCGCCATAGCCATGCACCCGGATCGCGTGCGTCATACGATCCCGAGCTTCTTCTTGATCAGATCGTTCACGACCTGCGGGCTGGCCTTGCCTTGGGTCGCCTTCATCACCTGGCCGACGAACCAGCCGGCCAACGCTGGCTTGGCCTTGGCCTGCTCGGCCTTGTCGGGATTGGCGGCGATCACCTGGTCGACCGCCGTCTGGATGGCGTCCATGTCGGTGACTTGCACCAGTCCGCGCTGCTCGACGATGGCGCTAGGCTCGCCGCCCTCCGTCCAGACGATGTCGAACACATCCTTGGCGATCTTGCCGGAGATCGTGCCCTGCTTGATGAGGTCGAGTATGCTGCCGAGCTCACCGGCCGTGACGGGGCTATCGACGATGCCGCGGCCTTCCTTGTTGAGACGGCCGAACAGCTCGTTGACCACCCAGTTCGCCGCCTGCTTTGCGTCGCGTCCCTTGGCGACTGACTCGAAATAATTGGCCGACTCCTTTTCGGCGATCAGCACGTCGGCGTCGTACGGGCTCAGGCCGTAATCGGCGATGAAGCGCGCACGCTTGGCGTCGGGCAACTCCGGCAGATCGCGGCCGAGCGCACTCACATAGTCTTGCGTCAGCTCGAGCGGCAGGAGATCGGGATCGGGAAAATAGCGATAATCATGCGCCTCCTCCTTGGAGCGCATCGAGCGCGTCTCGCCGGTCTTTGCGTCGAACAGCCGCGTCTCCTGGTGGATCGAGCCACCCTCCTCCAGGATCTCGATCTGGCGGCGCGCCTCATATTCGATGGCTTGGCCGATGAAGCGGATCGAGTTGACGTTCTTGATCTCGCAGCGCGTGCCGAACGGGTCGCCGGGACGGCGCACCGACACATTGACGTCGGCGCGCAGCGAGCCCTGCTCCATATTGCCGTCGCAGGTGCCGAGATAGCGCAGGATGGTCCTGAGCTTGCTCACGTAAGCCCGCGCCTGCTCGGACGAGCGCAAATCCGGCTTCTACACGATCTCCATCAACGCCACGCCGGAGCGGTTGAGATCGACATAGGAATATTGCGGGTGCTGGTCGTGCAGGCTCTTGCCCGCGTCCTGCTCCAGATGCAGCCGCTCGATGCCGACCGTGACCCGCTCGCCGTTCAGCAGATCGACGATGACCTCGCCCTCGCCGACGATCGGATTCTTGTACTGGCTGATCTGATAGCCCTGCGGCAGGTCGGGATAGAAATAGTTCTTCCGGTCGAAGATCGAGTTTAGGTTGATCTTCGCCTTCAGCCCGAGCCCGGTGCGGATGGCTTGCGCGATGCAGCCTTCGTTGATCACCGGCAGCATGCCGGGCATGGCGGCATCGACGAGACTCACATGGCTGTTCGGATCGCCGCCGAACTCCGTCGAGGCGCCCGAGAATAGCTTCGCATTGGAGGTGACCTGGGCATGAACCTCCATGCCGATCACCACTTCCCATGGGCCGGTCTCGCCTTCGATGAGATTGTCTTGCTTCGCTCGTTCCTGCATCAGCGTTACATACCGCCGTCAAACGTGACAGTCATTGCCCAGCTTGACCGGGCAATCCAGTAACCGCTGGAGGTGAATATCGCGAACGGCGGAGTTACTGGATTCCCGCTTTCGCGGGACTGATAAGAGGCTACTCCTTGCCCTCATTCTGCTGCTGGAGCTTCTCTTCCTCATACTGGATGAACCAGCCGATCATCTGCCGCCATAGCGCTTCGGCGAGCTCTGGCGGCAGGCCCCTCTCCGCCGCCCGGGTGCGCACCTTGTCGATCACTTGCTGGATGCGCCACGGCACGCGCGCCTCCGCCGGCGACTGCTTGAGTTGCCAGGCGCGATCCACAAAAGAGAAGCGTTCGCCGATCAGATCGACCAGAGCCTGGTCGATGCGGTCGATCTCCGCCCTCACCTCTTCCATATTGCTGCAATCCTTGGCCTTGCGCGGCGCCATGATACGATCCTCTAGCCCGATATGACGGCGTCGGCCTCGATCTCGACCAGCCAGTCCGGGCTGATGAAGCCCGAAACCTCCAGCATGCTCGAGGCCGGGCGGATGTCGCCGAAGAACTCGCCATGTACACGGCCCACCGCCTCCCAATGGGCGATGTCTACCAGATGGACGCGGGTGCGGATCATGTCCTTGAGGCTGGCACCGGCATCCTCGAGCGACTTGGCAATCATCTCGAGGATGGCGCGGGTCTGCGCCGCGGCATCGCCGATCGCCACCGGCTTGCCGCCCGAGCCTGCGGTGGTGCCGCCCACGGCGACCATGTTGCCGATGCGCACCGCGCGCGAGAACCCGATGATCGGCTCATACGGGCTGCCCGAAGACACCAGAATACGCTTCGTCGTCATCTCGTTCATGCAGCCTTGCTCCACCAATCATGCGGCTTGGCGATCGGGCCTGCCGCCGCCTCGATCACCCGTCCCGTGCGGAAAAGTGTCACTTCGTCGAACGGCCTGCCGATCAGCTGAAGCCCGAGCGGCGTCCCTTCCGACGACAACCCCGCAGGCACTGAAAGACCCGGCAGCCCCGCCATGTTCACCGTCACGGTGAAAATGTCGTTGAGATACATCTCGAGCGGGTCTCCCGATTTCTCGCCGAGCGCGAAGGCCGGTCCCGGCGTGGTCGGCGTCAGGATCGCGTCGACCGTCTCGAACGCGGCATCGAAATCGCGCTTGATCAAGGTCCGCACCTTCTGCGCCTTGAGATAATAAGCGTCGTAATAGCCCGCCGACAGAACATAGGTGCCGATCAGGATCCGCCGCTTCACCTCCGCGCCAAAACCGGCCGCGCGCGTGTTCTCATACATCGAGATCACGTCCGTGCCCTTCTCGCGCAGGCCATAGCGCACGCCGTCATAGCGGGCGAGGTTGGACGAGGCTTCGGCCGGCGCGACAATGTAGTAAGAGGGCAGCGCATATTTGGTGTGCGGCAGGCTCACGTCCTTGATCTTGGCGCCGGCGTCCCTCAGCCACGCGACGCCCTGCTGCCACAGCGCTTCGATCTCGGGCGCCATGCCGGACACGCGATATTCCTTGGGAATGCCGATGGTGAGCCCCTTCACGCCCTGCTCCACGGCTGCCTCGAAATCCGGCACGGGCATGTCGACGCTGGTCGTGTCCTTCGGATCGTGACTCGCCATCACCTTGAGCAGGATCGCCGCATCCTTGACCGTGCGGGCGATCGGGCCTGCCTGATCGAGGGAAGAGGCAAACGCCACGATGCCCCAGCGCGAGCAGCGGCCATAAGTCGGCTTGATGCCGACCGTGCCGGTCACGGCTGCGGGCTGGCGGATCGAGCCTCCCGTGTCGGTCGCGGTCGCTCCCATGCAGAGCCGCGCCGCCAC
>JBAUOI010000148.1:0-4863 GCA_049579665.1 Methyloceanibacter sp. | reverse complement strand
CTCAGACAAGGCGCCCCCTCCCAGAAGCAGTTCGAGCGGCGCAAACCTTTTTTACCCAACGCCTCCTCACCTCGGGCCTTACCCTGATGTGAGGTTTCGGAGCCCGCCGGCGCGGCCTCTAGACTTTCCCCGATCGGGCATCAGTATCGGCCAGGCACGAGCACGGAGCCGGTATTCGACCAATAGATGTAAGCCTCCAAGGCTTTCATCGCTTCCGAATCGGATTCGATCTTCTCGCCTTGGTTGGGTTTTTCGATGCACCAGTTGATCATGTCGCGCAGCGTCGAGAATTTGTCGACCTGCACCTGCCACTTCGGGAACGAGTGCGGGTGGGTATCGGCGCCCATGGGATGGCACATTGCACAGGCCATTCCCGTGGTGGATAGGTTGACGCCCATCTTTTTGGCCGTCGCCCCATCGCCATGGAACAAGAGGTCGCCCTTCCTGACCTCCTCCATGAATGCGTCTTGGTAGGCTTTCAGCTGCTCAGGCGTCACCGGGTCCTTGTGGGCACTGGCTGGTCCAAACAAGAAGGCGGCTCCCACAATCGCTCCGACCACGCAAGAACGCCGCAAGATCAAGAGGAATGTCGATTTGGTTGTCATAGCGATCCCTCCCTTTTCAGTAGGGATACATATTGTCGGCGATACGTGCCCGCAGGATCTCCGGAGTGCTTTTGTCGTAGTCGGCCTCCGACTGAATGAAGACCTCCTTGCGGCCCCACATAACGTACTCGACGTCGTGTTTGCCGAGCTGGTTGCCGGGGTTTACGGTGATCTTTTCCCAACCGACGCCATCGAAGTGATCGCCGGGATCGACGCGGATCATCGGCTTGGTGAGTTTCGGCACGCCCTCCGGGGCATAGGGCCACGGCCAGGAGGTCGCCAGCATACCGATCGAGCGCAGCGTCCCGATCTCATTGTAGAGCACCTGGTGCACGTGCCCGTGAATGTTGGTGACCTTGGTATAGGGCTTCAAGACCTCGTGGACGTCGCGCCAGTCGCGCACCCAGAAATTCCACGGCGGGTAGTACTCGTAGAGTGGATTATGGGTGGCAATGACGACCGGCTTGTTCTGGTCCCAGTCGGCGAGATTCTTCTCCCGCCAGTCGAGCTGGTCGCGGCCAACGCCGGCCCAGGCGCCCGCAACGGTACCGTCGAGGGTCGCCATGTGGCCCATGCGCTCTTCCGGAGTCATGTTCTTCGCCGTCCAGTAGTCCGGTCCCCGGCTAACCGTGTCGAGGCCGATAAAGCGCACGCCCTTATGGTCGAAAGACCAAGTGGGCTTGCCGAACAGCTGGCCCCACTTCTTGCCCATGTCGAGATACCAGTCGTGCTCGCCCGGGATGAAGTATTTCGGAATCTTGACGTCCTTGAGAATCTCATTGCCGAGCTCAAGTTCCTCGATCGTGCCAAGCTGGGCAAGGTCGCCGCCGAAGAGCAGAAAGTCCGCGGGTGGATCCATAGCCTGAACATCCTGGACCGCACGCACCGTCTTTTCGACGAAACGCGTGTTGAGAGACTTGGGATAGAGGTGGGTGTCCGAAATCCAGGCGAACTTGAAGGGCGCTTCTTCGGCGTGAGCGATATCGATGGTGTTTATGAGCGGCCACCACGCGAAGGTCTGGCCGACGGTGGCGGCGCCAAATAGCAGGGATGAATGCACGAAGGTGCGACGTGTGATCTTAACGGAATCGTCGGGGCGTACGCCGGGCTGCTGCAGCACGGCATGCATTTCGCGCCGTTCGCGGTCGAGCTCATCAGACATGTTGTTTCCTCCTGCCCAACGAACCGTTTATAAAGCGTCGGTTCCTACGGAGGCGGACGCGGCGATCTGGCCGCGCCATTTATTTTTTGATTCTTCTATTTTTTTTTCAGTTCGATCTCCAACTTGGTGGACTCTCCTCCCTTTACAGTTACGGGCATTTCGATCGGCCCGGTGAAGGACTGCACCGCCACCAGCTTGTAATCGCCGGGCGGAACGTCGCTGATAGTGAATTTGCCGTCGGCGCCGGTGATTGCGTAGTAGGGGTTGTCCACTACGTAGATCCAGCCTTCCATCCAGCCATGCGCGTCGCAGTCCACGCGTACCGTCCCGGCGCGCTTCAGCTCGACGGGGATTCGCTGTCCCTCATTCGGCAAGGCTAAGTTGAAGGCGGTCCGCTTGTCGTAATATCCATGCGTGTTGTGGAGCACCGGGTCGCCGTTGACAACATCCAGTCGACCTGGAGGAATGACCTGAACCTCAGGTTCGAAACGGCATTTGACATTGTCAAGCTCGGGCGGCTTGCCCTGCTCAGGCCAAGCCTTTCCCTTGGCCACGTCGACGAGGTATACGACCGCGTTCTCGACAGCCTGATCGGCGCCAACCCTGATCATCGGCTCCTCGCGAGGGCCTCCGCAGGTCTCCACATTCTTAGAGGGAATGATCTTCTTTGTCGGCACGTCGCCACGATAAACGACGATCCCCTCAAGGGTTCCGCCGTCGGCAACAGCACTGACTTCGTATGATTGCGCGGGAGAATGAGCGAGCGATACTACGATCGCAAGCAGACCGAACAGACCATCGGTTTTCATGCTCATGGCACTTCCCCAATCACGACGGGGAACACGTGCATCAGAATTGACCCAACGCAAAGCAAAGTCCAATAAGTAATACTTATTGGCGTCATTGGAAAAAATGATCACCTCGCGCGCGCGGGACGACTAACATCCCGTCGGCCTGATCTCGCAGTCGACTCTTCGAACACTGAATCTTGAGGAGCAACAGATGACTGCCAAGGAGCTCAAGTTCTCGTTCGAGGCTCGCGACAAGATGCTGCGCGGCATAGACCTTCTCGCCAATGCAGTGAGGGTCACGCTAGGACCCCGAGGTCGGAACGTCGCAATCGACAGATCCTTCGGACCGCGGATCACCAAGGATGGGGTGAGTGTTGCTAACGAAATTGAGCTCGGCGACAAGTTCGAGAACATAGGTGTGCAGATGGTCCGTCAGGCCGCCATCAAAACGTCTTATCTGGCAGGCGACGGGACGACCACTTCGGTCGTGATCGCGCATGGGATTCTCAGCAATGGCGCGAGGACGGTAGCCGCTGGCATGAATCCCATGGACCTTAAGCGCGGCATCGATCGTGCAGTAAAGGCTATCGTGGCGGAGCTCAAGAAGAACGCGAGGAAAGTCGCCTCCAATGTCGAGATTGCACAAATCGGCACCATCTCAGCTAATGGCGACACGGAGATCGGCCGCACTATCGCCGACGCTATGGACAAGGTCGGCAACGACGGCGTGATTACCGTCGAAGACGGAACATCGCGCGAGACGGAGGTCGAAGTCGTCGAAGGCATTCAGTTCGACCGCAGCTACATCTCTCCGCATTTCATCACCGACCGTTACAAGAGAGTCGTGGAGATGGAGGATGCCTATGTCCTCGTCAGCGAAAAGAAGCTCTCCAGCCTGGACCAACTGTTGCCGCTGCTCGAGAAGGTTGTGCAGGCCGGAAAACCGCTGCTCATCGTCGCGGATGAAGTCGAGGGAGAGGTGATGGCGGCTCTCGTGGTCAACAAGCTCCGTGGCGCTCTCAAGGTCGCCGCTGTCAAGGCGCCGGCGTACGGAGATTTGCGTAAGGCGATTATGCAAGACATCGCGCTTCTGACAGGCGGAACGGTGATCTCGGACGATCTCGGCCTCAAACTCGAGACCGTGTCGCTCGACATGCTGGGCCGCACGAGGAAGGCGACAATTGACAAAGAGAACACCACCATCGTTGGTGGGGCCGCAAATAGGTCCGTCATTGAGGCTCGCGTGGTCGAGATCAAAGCCCGGATCAAGGACGCCAACTCCGACTACGATCGCGAGAAGCTCCAAGAGCGGTTGGCAAGACTTACAGGCGGCGTTGCCGTCATCCGTGTCGGGGGTGCTACCGAGATCGAGGTGAGGGAGAAGAAGGATCGCATCCGCAACGCGATGAACGCCACCAAAGCCGCCATCGAGGAGGGGATTTTGCCAGGCGGTGGTGTCGCCCTGCTGCGTGCCAGTCGGGTCCTGGCAAGACTCCACAACAACAACGACAACGACGACCAGAAGGCAGGTATCGAGATCGTGAGGCAGGCAATCACTTGGCCAGCCCGGCAGATCGCAATTAATGCCGGACTCGACGGCTCTGTCGTCGTTTCCAAGATCCTCGAGAAGGAAGACAGCGCCTATGGTTACGACGTCCAAGCGGGCGAGTACGGGAATCTCCTGTCGAAAGGCATAATCGACCCTGCGAAGGTGGTGCGTGCGGCGCTCCAAAGCGCGGCCTCGGTGGCGAGCCTCCTCATCACAACCGAAGCCTTGGTGGTCGAAGTACCGGGCCCGCCGCCGCCAGAACTTCCTGGTCATGACCATGACCATCATCACGACATGGATTTCGATTAGACACGAGGACCTCCCGCGGCCCGTGGCCTAAACGACCGCGACTCTTTCGCCGTAGACGGCGAGCTCAGGCCTCGGCGTCGATCGGCATGTCCTTAGTGCATGCCCCTAAACTTGCAGCACGTCGCCTTATGGCTTCCGTGTACCTCGACACAATGGTATCTTTCACGCCGATCCCCCGTCATCTGAGGAATGTCGGGATAAGATGGCAGAGCGGCCATTGGTCCAAGGGAAAGTTGGGCATGGACTACGAGGATCGCTTTCGTCAGCATCTGGAAGTCTTGCATCGCGAAGGCCGCTATCGCGTCTTCGCCGATTTGAAGCGCCGCTGCGGGGCTTACCCCACCGCCGATCATTTCGCCGAAGGCGGCACCCGCGACGTGACGGTGTGGTGCTCCAACGATTATCTCGGCATGAGCCAGCACCCGATCGTGCGGAATGCCATGCACG
>JBAUOI010000147.1:0-3935 GCA_049579665.1 Methyloceanibacter sp. | reverse complement strand
AGCGGGAGCGCCATTCTGATCGGCCTGTTGGAGACCATCATCGACCGGTTGGCCGATTTCATCGAGCGCATCCAGGCGGAGGTCGAGGGCCTGTCGCATTCGATCTTCGAGATCAAAGGCGGGATCGCGTCACGGCAACGCCGTTTCGACGTGCTGCTGAGGGCGATCGGGCGCGAGGGCGAGATCACCTCCAAGGCCCGTGAAAGCGCCCATTCCTTGGGGCGGCTGCTCACCTTTCTCGTGCATGCCGCCAATGAGCGGAAGGAGGTCAAGCCGCTGCAAGCGCGCATTCGCACCGCCGCGCGCGACGTCACCTCATTGACCGATCACGCGACCTTTCTCTCCGGCAAGATCATCTTTCTGCTCGATGCCACTCTCGGCATGGTCAGCATCCAGCAGAACGACATCATCAAGATCTTCTCAGTGGCGGCGGTGGTGTTCCTGCCGCCAACGCTGATTGCCTCGATCTACGGCATGAACTTCAAGCACATGCCCGAGCTCGAGTGGTGGTATGCCTATCCGCTCGCGCTCCTCTCGATGGTGCTCGCGGCGGTGTTGCCCTATCTCTATTTCAAGCGGAGAGGGTGGCTGTAATTTAGGCTTGCGGCGGGGGCCTGCTTTCGCGACACTCCGCCCTCGATTCAACATCGCAAATCACCGGACAGGCGGGGACCTTGGTTAAGGAGAATTTACAATGATCAGTCGAACCCTCTCTGTTTGTCTCGCAGCCGCTAGCTTTGCGTTTCTCATCGGCGCTCCGGCCCCTGCCTCGGCAGGGCCAGGTGTCGTGGCCGCCCCGGAAGCCGGCGCCGCGCTCGTGCAGGAAGCCGGCTACTACAATCGCCGCTGGCGGTATCGCAACGGCAGCTATGTACGCGCACCTTTCACCGAGGTGGACACGCGTCGCGGCACGTGGGTGGCGGCGCCATTCGCGCGTGTCTATAGCGGCCCTCGTGGAACCTGGGTGAGAGCGCCCTTCGTCAATCTCTGGGCGCCGCGCTAGCTCGCTCGCTTCGCTTCCGAAACCAGTCCTTTCATGCCATGGCCGGGACCATCCCGGCCATGCGTAGCGTGTTGAGTTGCGCGCTCCCTAGTGAGTCCGCGGCTCGCGTGCTACCCAAGACCGGGAGATCGAAGGCGAGCCATGGTTTCGGCGCAACTCATTCAAGTGGCGGTGTTTCTCGCCGCCGCGGCGATCGCCGCGCCGCTTGGGCGCAGCTTGCGCATGGGCGCCGTGCTCGGCTACCTCGCCGCCGGGATCGTGATCGGGCCTTATGTGCTCGGCCCGCTCTATGCGCTGACCGACGTCGGCGAGGTGCTGCATTTCGGCGAGTTCGGCGTGGTGATGCTGCTATTCGTGATCGGGCTCGAGCTTCGCCCGGTCAGGCTTTGGGCCATGCGTTCGGCGATCTTCGGGCTCGGCATGGCGCAGTTGGTCGCCACCTCGCTGGTGCTGGCCGCGATCGGCATGGCGCTAGGGCTCACGCTGGCGCAAGCCTTGTTCATCGGCCTTGCTCTGTCGCTGTCATCGACCGCGTTCGCGCTGCAAGTGCTCGAGGAGAAAGGCGAGCTCACCACGCGCCACGGCAGGCTCGCCTTCGCAGTGCTGCTGTTTCAGGACCTCGCGGCGATCCCGCTCATCGCGTTGGTGCCGCTTTTCGCGCTTGGCGCCGCCGAGCCGACCATGGATGTGAAGAGCGCGGTCATTGCCATCGGCACAATTCTCGGCGTGATCGTGGTTGGGCGGTTTCTCCTGAGCCGGCTCTATCGCATCGTTGCGGCGACCGGCGTACGCGAGGCGATGACGGCGAGCGCGCTGTTGACGGTCGTTGGCGTGGCACTGGTCATGGAGGCGGTTGGGCTATCGGCCGCGCTGGGCTCCTTCATCGCCGGCGCTCTGCTCGCCGACTCCGAATATCGCCATCAGATCGAGGCGGACATCGCGCCGTTCGAGGGGCTGCTACTTGCCGTGTTCTTCATCGCTGTCGGCATGTCGATCGATCTCGGCGTGCTGATCGCCGAGCCGGGCACGCTGCTCGCCATCGTTTTGGCTCTCGTGCTGATCAAGGCGGCGATCCTTTATCTGCTCGGCCGTTGGTGGGGCCTCGACAACAGGGGCGCGCGGCGGCTCGGGCTCGTGATCAGTCAGGGCGGCGAGTTCGCCTTCGTGCTGTTCGGGGCAGGGGCCTTGGAGGGTGTGATCGACCGGCACATGGCCAATCTGCTCACGCTGGCGGTGACCCTGTCGATGGCGGCGACACCACTTCTCCTGCTCATCGACGACGCGATAGAGCGCGCGCTGGAGCCCGAGCCTCCCGAATATGAGATGCCGCCGGGCGGCGATCAGCACGTCATCATCGCCGGCTTCGGCCGCTTCGGCCAAATCGTGGCGCGCGTGCTGCGCGCCCGCCAGATCCCGTTCACCGCGCTCGATTCAAATGTCGAGCAGGTGGATTTCGTGAAGCGCTTCGGCGCGCAAATCTACTACGGGGATGCCGGGCGGCTCGACATCTTGCGTGCCGCCGGCGCCGACAAGGCGCGCGCCTTCGTGCTCGCCATCGACAAGGTTGAGAGCTCGCTGGCCGTCGCCGACATCGTGCGCAAGAATTTTCCCGATCTGCCGATCTATGCGCGGGCGCGCGACCGCACTCATGTGCACAGGCTAATGGATCTCGGGGTCGAGATCATCGAGCGCGAGACGTTCCTCGCGGCGCTCGAATTGACCAAGGATTTGTTGCGCGGCCTGGGGTTGAAGGAGGCCGAGGTGAGGCGCCTGACCGAGACCTTCAAGCGGCTCGACGAGAAACGCCTCTACGAGGACTATCAATATTACACGGACCTCGAGAAGGTCCGCGCCAACGCGCAGTCACAGGCTAAGGAGCTCGAGGAGTTGTTCGCGCGCGACGTCGAGGAGCTTCCCGACGGCGACGGCGTGAAGGTCACCGCGTTAGAGCGAGATGATCGACGATCAACCGGTTGACCTCGGCGGGATGGGTGAATGGGCTCATATGCCGCGCGCCCCTCACGACCGCCACTTGAACGTCGGGTAGGGTGGTTGCCAGGAGATCGACGATGGCGCGGTTGGGCGCTCCCGTCGAGCCGCCGACGATCAGCAACGTGGGTGCGGTGATCGCGGCATAGTCCTGCAAAGTCGTTGGCGCGTCGACGGCGAAACCGAACTCGAGTGCGACCTTTGGGATGGTCGCCTCGATCGCCGATTTGAATCGCTCCGGTGACAACCACCAGCGCCAGCGGCCAAGCCAATAGGTCATGAAGGACTTGGCGGCGGAGCGGTCGTCGCCGCTTGCCACGGCGCCAAGCACGGCGCGGGCAAGCGCTTCGACCTCGGCCCATTCGGGACACCCGCGCAGAAGGTGTAACAGGCTAGGCTCGACCAGCGTGAGGCTTTTCACGCGGGAGCCCAGCGAGCGCGCGGCCTCCAGCAACAGCGCCGCGCCATAGGAATGGCCCACCAGATGCAGCTTGCCTTTCGACTTCTTGGCGATTGCGAGCACGACCTGAACGTCGGCATCGACCGAGAAGGGCTGGTCGGCGGGCCAAGGCGCGGATTGCCCATAGCCGATCAGATCGGGGGCGAGCACGCGCCAGTCCGATTTGAGTGTCTCGATCAGGGGCAGCCATTCCTTGTGGGAGGCGCTCGAGCAATGACCGAGGACGACCGCGGGGCCGTTGCCCTCGTCGAGATAAGCGATCTCGACGCCATTGACGCTGAGTTGCTTCAAGCGATGCTCCCAGGACGCCACACGTTTGCCCTAATGCGTGGCCCTCGAAGGATGGCTCAAACTCTTGCAAACGTCATCCTTCGAGGCTCGCGCGTTCCACGCTCGCGCCTAGGATGACGTTTGCTCAGAGTAGCTGGAGATTACTCAGCGCCGGCGGGCTCGGGCTGCGCGGCGGCAGCGGCTGCCTTGGTC
>JBAUOI010000146.1:0-13001 GCA_049579665.1 Methyloceanibacter sp. | reverse complement strand
GACCCTCCCCCTCGGATGTGACGCCCTCCTCCCCTCCCGACGGGCGTCACATCCACTCATCTTTCGCCTCGAGGAGCGCGCGCCATGAACGACACCTCACACGCCGTTGCAGCAGAAACTACCGAGGCGCATCATTCTGCTGGCGCCGCTCTCCGCTTCTTCGTCATCGCCCTGACCGCCGTTCTCACCGTGGTCGATCTCTTCGCCACGCAAGCCATCCTTCCCTCGCTCACCAAGCATTACGGCGTGACGCCGGCGCAGATGGGTTTTGCCGTCAATGCCAGCACGCTGGGCATGGCATTTTCTGGACTCGCCGTCGGCTATTTCAGCCGCGAGATCGATCGCAGGAAAGGCATCCTCATCAGCCTCCTCGTGCTCGCCATCCCCACCGCGCTGCTTGCGCATGCGCCGGACCTCACGACCTTTACGCTGTTGCGCGTGGCGCAGGGGCTATGCATGGCCGCAGCATTCACCCTCACGCTGGCTTATCTCGGCGAGCATTACAGCGCCGCGGATTCGGCTGGCGCGTTCGCCGCCTACATCACCGGCAACGTGGCGAGCAACCTCATCGGCCGCCTGATCTCGGCGGGCGTGGCCGACCATTTCGGCCTCGCCAGCAATTTCTATTTCTTCGCCATGCTCAATCTGCTCGGCGCGGCGCTGGTCTATTTCACCATCGAGAAGACGAAGCCCATGCACGAGATGGGCACCGGCATGAACTCGCATTTCGAGGCGTGGATCATGCATTTGAAGAACCCCTCCTTGCGCGCGAGCTTCGCCATCGGCTTCTGCATCCTGTTCGCCTTTATCGGCACCTTCACCTTCGTCAACTTCGTGCTGGTGCAGCCGCCGCTGGGTGTCGGCGCCATGACGCTTGGCTTCGTCTATTTCGTCTTCGTCCCCGCAATGGCAACCACGCCGCTGGCCGGCCACGCCGTGCAACGCTTCGGCACCAGGCCAACCTTCTGGGCGGCGCTGGCGGTGGCAGGCCTTGGACTTCCGCTTCTCGTCTTGCCAAGCCTGCCGGCGGTGCTGATCGGCATGGTGCTGGTCGGCGCCGGCACCTTCTTCGCCCAGGCCTGCGCCACGGGCTTTGTCGGGCGCGCGGCGATGTCGGACCGTGGGGCGGCAAGCGGTCTTTACCTCGCCTGCTATTTCTTCGGCGGCCTGATCGGCAGCGCCGTGCTGGGCGTGCTGTTCGACATGTTCGGCTGGACGGCTTGCGTCGGCGGCGTTGCCGCGGCGCTCATCGTGGCGGCGCTGCTTGCCGTCTTCTTGAAAACGCCGATGGCGCCGGAGCGCTTGGCGCACTGATCTCGATCAGCATCGCGCGGTGATTCCGCGCGCCGGTTTGATCCAGCGCAAAGAGACTCCGGCCCACAGGCTTAGGCTGCCGAGCGGGGTGGAAAGGGTTTCAGAGTTGGTCTCCTACCTCCGCCCCCGGCGCCCCTGAATCTGAGTCGCGAAGGCTGAGCGGGGGCGCCGCGCCGCTCTTTCGAGCCATAGCCGCTGCCCGCGTGCTATGGGCTCCAACGTGAGAAGCCCGGCCGTCGCGCCGGGCTTCTTGCTTCCTGCGGCAAGGATCCCGGCAAGTGCAGTTCTAAAATGGTGCGGCCATTAACGCTTTTCTAAGCCTAACGCGGTCAGATGGGCGAAGTCTCGCGTACCGAATTGAGTGACAGTACCAAGTAGAGGGATCACGTCATGCGCACTATCGTTGCTCTCGCCGCCATCGCCGCCTGTTTGGCGCTCGGCGGTTGCTTCCATCATTCCCAGCAGATCTACACAGCTGAGATGCCGCCGGAACCGATCTCCACGCCCATCAAGTAAGGCATTGCGGATAGGCCTCCAGGACCGGCCGATTCCCCGCCCCATTGCCCCTTGCGGACGGGCTGATCGAGATGGCCACGGACCTGGATACTGCTTGGAAGTTCCTGTACCGCGTAAAAAAGCCCGGCCTTGCTGCCGGGCTTTTTCTTTGCGCTCAGCGCCGGAGTGTCTATCGCAGGGCTTAGGCCACGCCAATGGTGCAGCTATGCACCCAGAACAGCAGCAGAATCGCGGCGCCAACGGCACCGGACGCGACGAAGGCATTCAGCCAAGTCCGCCTCCTGAGCGCGAAGGCGATGTCGCCGCCATGCAGCTCTTGCGCGATCCTGACCCAGAATATTTCGAGCCAGACCACAATGATCAGGAAGGTCAAAGCCGCGGCGCTAAGCTGTATAGCCGAGATGCCGGTACAGACGTTCATCGGACTCTCCTTCACTCCGCGGCGAGTTTGTGCGGGCCGCGGTCGGAAGCCTCAGGATTTAGCTTGCTGGGCTCGATCTCAGCTGCCGGCTCGGCGCCAAGCTCCGGCTCATGCAAAATCACGCCGTCGAGCAGGCCGAACTCGCCGATCCAAGGCTGGCGCCATAAAGCGCGCATCGTGTCTGCGTAGCCGGCCTCCCAGCGCTGGCGAATGCCCGAGGGTGAGAAGTCGATGTCCTTGGTGTGGGTCTCATTGTCGAGCTTCGGGCTCAGGAGCCGAACCACATGCATGCGCGTGTCGCAGCGATAGCCGGCGAGCTCACGATAGAGCGGGTCGTTCTTCTCCGCCTCCGGCACATATTCGAGGAGCTGGGTGATCACGTGGCGGAGCTTGTGCGTCTCGCGCTGGCGGACGATGTGGCTGGCGATCCGACTCGAATATTGGATGTCCTTGTGGCGATTGAGGATCTGCCAGATGGTCTCCGGCTCGTCGCCGGTCGGATGCCATAGATGAACGGCGAAGATCAGCGAGTTGCGGCGCGGCTGGTCGTCAAAGATGCGCTCGGTCGGGGTGTTGGAGAGAATGCCGCCGTCCCAGTAAAGCTCGCCGTCGATGCGGACCGCGGGAAAGGCCGGGGGCAGCGCGCCCGAGGCCATCACATGGCTCGGCGACAGCTCCATCTCCTTCGAATCGAAGTAGTGCATCATGCTTGAGCGCACATGCGCGGCGCCCACCGTGAGCCGCGGGTGGCCGCGATTGATAAGATCGAAATCGACGAGTTGCTCGAGCGTTTTGCGCAACGGCATCGTCGAGTAGTAGCCGGCATGGTCGGCGCCGAGCGGCACATGCGCGCCGAGAAAGGCGCGGGCATTGGTCTCGAAGAAGCCTGGAATGCCGCTGGTCAGCGTGGTCCACGACGAGAGCGCGTCGGCCACGCCAGTCCAGGCGGGAAAGGCGCCCCAAAAGGTCGAGCGCTCGACCCGCCGCCAGAATTCCTGGAGCCTCGCCAGCCGGTCCTCGCGCTTGTTGCCGGTGATGATGGCCGCGTTGATCGCGCCGATCGAGGTACCGATGATCCAGTCCGGTTCGACGCCCATCTCGTGCAGCGCCTGGTAGACGCCGCCCTGATAGGCGCCAAGCGCGCCGCCGCCTTGCAGCACGAGCACGACCTGGCCGTCATTGTTGTTGCGGATTTGATTGACCGCATCGAGCGGCGTGAGCGTCTTGGTTTTGGACATGTTTGCCTCCCGGGCTCGTTGCTCTTCGCTCAGTGCGCGGTCCAACCACCATCGACCGGGATAGCGGCTCCGGTGATGGACGCGGCCGCGTCCGAGCAGAGGAACACCGCGATGCCGCCAAGCTCGTCGGTGGTAGCGAAGCGCTTGTTCGGCTGCTGCGCCAGCAACACGTCGCGGATCACCTGCTCGCGCGGGATGCCGTGCGCCTTGGCCTGTCCCTCGATCTGCGCCTCGACCAGCGGCGTGTAGACGTAGCCCGGACAAATCGCGTTGCAGGTAATGCCCTGCTCCGCCGTCTCGAGCGCTGTCACCTTGGTCAGGCCGAGCATGCCGTGCTTGGCTGCGACATAGGCCGCCTTGAAAGCCGAGCCGACCAGTCCGTGGGCCGAGGCGATATTGACGATGCGGCCCCATTTGTTGGCGACCATGGACGGCAGAGCGAGCCGGCTGGTGTGGAACGCCGAGCTGAGATTGATGGCGAGGATGGCGTCCCATTTGGCGGTGGGGAATTCCTGCAAGGGCGCCACATGCTGGATGCCGGCATTGTTGACGAGGACGTCGAGCCTGCCGAACTTGTCGAGGGTCATCTTGATCATCTCGGCGATCGAGTCCGGGTTGGTCATGTCCGCCCCGGAATAGGCGACCTTGACGCCGAAGTCAGAACCGATCGCGGCTTGCGTCGCCTCGATCTCCTCCTGCTTGCCGAAGCCGTTGAGGACGACCGCCGAGCCAGCAGCGGCCAACGCGCGCGCGATACCCAACCCGATTCCGCTGGTCGATCCCGTCACCAAGGACACCCTGTCCTTGAGGAGGTGCGCGGCCGATACCCCACGCTCTGTCATGGCGATGTTCATGGTCGACTCCTCGATTTGTCTTGCGAGCCGAAGGCGTTGTGTCGACGAGGATCATGCGCAGGCCCCGACAGTCACCGGAAATGCCCTTTGGCTAAGGACTCGATAGGGTTGCGCTATGGCCGGCTAATCGCTTGATGCGGCTAGGAAAAACTTCCATTTCGGAGCCGGTGCTGCCACATCACGGCAGATCAAAATGCGGTCTTGCCCATCAAATCATCTCGACGGGAAACCGGTCTCAAGCGTACAACTCCGGTCACAACAACGGCGCGAACCCGGACTTTTCTTGTCGATGATCGTTTGCAGGGTGAGGTTTCAGGCCAGACTCCGTCTAGGCCGACCGCTTCAGCGCGGAACCCACCGCCGTACCGCGATCATGTCTCGTTCACGCATGGATTAGGCAGCGGAGCGCATCTCCAATGGAAATGCATCAGGTCCGCTACTTCCTCGCGGTCGCACGGGCTCTCAACTTCACGCGCGCCGCCGAGGAATGCCACGTTGCTCAGCCTTCGCTCACGCGCGCCATCCGCCAGCTCGAGGGCGAGCTCGGCGGCGATCTGTTCCGCCGCGAGCGCCCGTCGGCGCAACTGACCGAGCTCGGCCAGCGCATGCTGCCGCTGCTCAAGCAATGCTATGAGAGCGCGCTCAGTGCGCGGTCGCTTGCCGCGGCTATCAAGAAGGGCGAGGTCGGCTCGCTGCGGCTGGCGCTGTCGCGCACCATCGACCCCTCTCTGGTCACGCCGCATGTCGTCGAACTCGGCAAGTTGTTCCAGGGTCTAGAGTTGAAATTGCTGCGTGGAACCGGGCTCGAAGTGCTCGAATATCTCAAGAAGGGCGAGGTCGAGCTGGGCCTGGCCGCGCAGATCGGCGAGGAATGGGAGCGGCTCGACGCTTGGCCGCTGTTCACCGAGGCGTTCCATCTCAGCGTCAACAGCACGCATGCATTCGCGCAAGCCTCGGCGGTGAAGCTGGACGATCTCCGGCCGGAGCGGATGATGGTGCGCACCTATTGCGAAACCACGCCGGAGATGCTCGACCTGCTGCGCCTGCGCGAGTTCGACGTGACTCGCTTCCATGAAGTGAGCGACGACGGCGACCTGATCGCCCTGCTTGAAGCGGGGCTCGGCGTTGCGTTGTTGCCACGCAGCACGCAAAGCCCGCCCACGCTCGCGCGAATCTTCGTGCAAGACATCGATCTCAAGCGAACGATCAATCTCTATGGCGTCGCCGGGCGGCAACGCACGCCGGTGGCCTCGGCCATGATGAAGATGCTGCGGGCTTACGATTGGTCGCGCTACGCCGCCGCTTAATGCGCGGTCCGGAGCGCCGACAAGAGATCCTCGATGGTCATGCGCTTGCGGTAGTCGGGGTCGACGAAGCGCGCCCTCACCTCGCCGTCGGTGCCGACCACGAAGGTGGCGGGAATGGGCAGCAACCAGGTGTCGCTTCCTTGTGACGGCGCGACATCCCAGCCCGCGCGGCACATCAGATCCTGCATCTCCTTTCCCACCCAAAAAGCGAGATTGAGAGATAGGGCGTAGCCATTGTCGATGTCGGTTAAAATGGGAAACGGCGCATTCGACTCGGCCTTGAGTTCCGCCGTGAAGTGCTCCCGGTCGGGCATGATGGCGGCAACTTGGCCGCCCTCAGCCGCGATCTGATCCTGCGCCTCGGCCAAGGCTCGCGTGTTGATCCGGCAATAAGGGCACCAATGGCCGCGGTGGAAGGTGACCGCGACCGGCCCCTTCTCGAGCAGATTTTCGAGACTAACCAGTTGGCCCCGCTCGTCGGGCAGGACGAAGTCCGGCATCTTGTCGCCGGGCTTAGGCGCATTCTCGCCGACGTCATGCTCCCTCAACCTAGCAACCAGATCGTCGACAGAATCCTGGAAAATGGGTCCGAAGGCCCGCACCGCCTCGGCGAAGGCTTGCAGCCGCTCGGCAAGCGACGCGTCCATGTCCCGGCACTGGACGAAGGCCTCTTCGAGCAGTTGGGAGAGCGGTTTCGAGTTCATCTAACAGTCCTCCAGCCCCCGGCGACCGGCCACCGGGCTGAAAACCGAACGCTTATGCGGAGTTCCAACTTCCCCGACCCCCTTTTCATACCATCCGATGGTCGCAATGGGTAGCTGGCATCACCGCGATTTTGGATCAGTTTCGGCGCGGATTTGCGCGCTTTTCAGAGCTGTCAGCAGATCCTCGATGGTCATCCGCCTCCGGTAGTCAGGATCGATGAAGCGCGCCGTGATCGTGCCGGCCTTTGCAATGACGAAGGTCGCGGGAATGGGCATCACCCATGCTTGGTTGCCCTGGTAGTCGGGGACTTTGCGGCCACCCTTTTCCAGTATCTCTTGCATTTCCTCGCCCACCCAAATCGCCAGATTCAGCGACAGCGCGTAGCCATTGTCGATGTCGGTAAGGACGGGGTAGCGCACCTCGCCCTCGGCTTTGAACGTCGCCGCGAATTGTTGCCGCTCCGGCATGATCGCGGCGAGGCTGCCGCCCTCTGACGCAATCTGGGTCTGGGCCTCCGCCAAGGCCCGCGTATTGATCCGGCAATACGGACACCAATGTCCGCGATGGAAGGTCATCGCCAGCGGACCCTCCTTCAGCAAATCGTCAAGCGTCACCAATTGCCCCTTCTCGTCAGGCATGGCGAATGGCGGCATGCGCTCACCTGGCTTAGGGGCCGCTTCACCGGCATCATGCGCCTTCAGGCGCCCAACCATCCGATCCACGGCCTCCTGATAACCCGGGATCAAATAGCGGGTCGCTTCGCTGAAGGCCTCGAGCCTCTCATTCAAGGAAGCATCCATATCGCGGCAATACAGGAAGGCCTCCATAAGGCTCGGGAAGGCCGGAGTGCTCATACATAGGCTCCTCTGCCGCCGGCGCGGCTTCCACTCTCAACAGCTTGTGAGCCGATATGAGCGGCAATTGACCGGCCGGTCCAATAGCGACCGGCTATGGTGTTAATCCTCGATCGGCATTTCCTTGGAACGCGCCGATCTTGTCTCTTGGGGGCACGCAAGAAAACGGGAGAGATCCAAGCAATGTCCACGTTGATCGATTGGCTGGAAGCCGGCCGGCGGCTCGCGGAGCGGATTCCTTACAACCTCGTGGCCTTGGTGGCGCGCATCGCCGTGGCGAGCGTATTCTGGCGATCGGGCCAGACCAAGGTCGAGGGCTTTCTCCACATCAAGGACAACACCTTCTTCCTCTTTCGTGAGGAATATAAGGTCCCACTGCTACCGCCCGATCTTGCCGCCTATCTTTCCACCACGGCCGAGCATGTCTTTCCGGTCCTGCTGATCGTTGGACTTGCCTCACGGCTTTCGGCTCTCGGCCTCATGGCGATGACGCTGGTGATCCAGCTATTCGTCTATCCCGACGGCTGGCCCGAGCACATTCTCTGGTTCGCGCTGCTGCTCCTCATCATCGCGCGGGGACCCGGCGCCGTCTCGCTCGACCATCTGATCTGGACACGCGTGCAGTCAGAGCCGGTGCCCGCGCGCTAGCCCGTTCTCTCGAGGAAAGCCATGAAGACCTACGACGCGATCGTTATCGGTTCAGGCCAAGGCGGCGTTCCGCTCGCCACCAATCTGGCCGACATGGGTGGGCGCGTGGCGCTGATCGAGAAGAGTCAGCTCGGCGGCTCCTGCATCAATTACGGATGCACGCCTACCAAGAGCATGATCTCCAGCGCGCGCATCGCCCACTACGCCAAGGTCGCGCCCAAGTTCGGCATTCACCCGGGCCCGGTCAAGGTGAATATGGCCGAGATCGTCGCGCGCAAGAACGAGATCGTCGATTCGTTCAGGTCCGGCATCGAGGACCAGGTCAGCAACAACGCCAACCTCACCCTCTACCGCGGGCATGGCCGCTTTACCGGCCCGCATGAGATCGAGGTGAACGGCGAGAGGCTCGCAAGCGACAAGATCTTCATCAATACGGGCACGCGTCCGCGCGTGCTGCCCATTTCGGGCTTGGACCAGATCGAGTATCTCACCAACCGCAATATCATGGAGCTCAAGGAGGTGCCGGGCCACCTCATTGCGCTCGGCGGCAATTATCTGGGCCTCGAGTTCGGGCAAATGTTCCGCCGCCTCGGCAGCAACGTCACGGTCGTTGAGCTGGGAGACCAGATCATCCCGCGAGAGGATCCGGAAGTCTCGCAAAGCCTGAAAGAGGCGCTCGAAGAGGAAGGCATGAGCTTTCGCTTTGGGTCAAAGACCACCGAGGTGGCGAAGACGCCGGACGGCATCGAGATCACCATCGAGAAGAAGGACGGCACCATCGAGACGCTGAAGGGCTCGCATCTTCTCGTCTGTATCGGGCAGGTGCCCAACTCGGACGATCTGGGACTCGATAAGGCGGGGATCGAAACCGACAAGGCGGGCTACATTCAGCACAACGGCAAGCTGGAGACGAACGTGCGCGGCGTGTGGGTTCTGGGCGACGTCAAGGGCGGCCCGGCCTTCACCCATGTCTCGTATGACGACTATCTCGTGCTCTACGACAACCTCGTGAATGGCAAGAACCGGACCATCGACAATCGCATGGTTCCCTATGCGCTCTATACCGACCCAGAGCTTGGCCGCATCGGTTTGAGCGAGCGGGAGGCGAGAGCCAAAGGCTACCGGCTGAAGACCGGCAGCGTGCCGATGGCCTATGTGGCGCGCGCCATCGAGCGTGGGGAGACGAGCGGGCTGATGAAGATCGTTATCAATGCCGAAAACGATCGCATTCTCGGCGCAACGATCCTCGGATCTGACGGAGGTGAACTGGTGCAGATCCTGATGGCGCTGATGATGGCGGATGCGCCTTGGACATTGTTCAAGGACGCGATGTTCATTCACCCCACGCTGGCCGAAGGCTTCTTCGCCCTCATGGCCAATGTCGAGGCCACCTAGGCGGAACAACCGTCACGTAAGACAAAAAGCTGGCGCGGCTTATCGGCTCGTGCCGAGAGCAACGGCGATATTGGCGCCGATCAGGGTGGCGAGCGCCTCGGCGGCGCTGAAGCTCAGCGACGCAACCTCCCCCGCCCCGACGGCTTCGCCGATGGTCGCGCCCGCTTTTAGCACCGACAGGAAGGCGTCGGTGCCGGGCTGGAGACGCCGCGTCTCGACATCGAGGAAGGGCCGCGAGACGAGCGCCGCCTCGGCGCCGCGCTGCCGCAGCGGCGTGACCGTTTCCGCCTGGTTAGCAAGCCAAATCGAGATCACGGGATGCGACGAGCCGACGATAAAGACCGAAGGATGCAGCTCGACCGTGAAGTCTGCGAGCCGCCCGCGATCCAGGGCGGCAAAGGACGCCGGAGCGAGCGGCTCGCGGTCGGCCGCGTGGTAGGCAACGCCTTGCGCATATTCGAGCCGCGCCATGTCGCTGAGATAGGGCAACGGTGCCGCCGGCGCGAAGCGAGCGATGAAGTCGGCAAAGCTCCCGCTATATTGGAACAGTAGCGGCGAGCGCGGTGGCTCTTGCATGACGTAGGCATGGGCCATAGCGCGAAAGAACTCCTCCCCCACCAGCCGCTCGACCACGGGAAAGCGCGCCGCCAAGGCCTCGATCAGGCTCGCGGCGACGGTGTTGCGGTGAACGGCAAAGCGCCGCTCCGCCCGCCCCTGCGCGGCGCCCTTGAGGCAGGAGGGGACGCCGTTCGCCTTGGAGCGCAAGGCGGCGACGAATTCGATCTGCATATCAACACCGCCCAGCATGCATCCTCCCTGCGTCGTGGTTCGCGGGCAAGCGGAGTTGGCGGCCGGACAGCGTCAGACGCTGACGCTGACGCCGCCTGATCTCGGCCTCCATCTCTTTGCGCGCCCGCGCCGCCTCTACCGCCAGCACGGAGAAGGCCGGAACGTCGTTGTCCCATTCGATCAGCGTCGGCACCGGGCCGATGCGGGCGAGCGTGCGGCGATAGAGCAGCCAGACGATGTCGGCAACCGGCGTGCCATGCGCGTCAATCAGCAGGCGCGAGTCGAGATCGTCGCGATCTTCCGTGAAGCCTGCGAGATGGATCTCGCCGACATGCTCCATGGGAAATGCGTCGAGATAAGCCATCGGCTCCAGGCCGTGATTGACCGCCGACACATAGACATTGTTGACGTCGAGCAGGAGCCCGCAGCCGGTGCGCTCGGCAACTGCTGCGAGGAACTCGGTCTCGCGCATGGTCGAGGTCTTGAAGGCAACATAGGTCGAGGGATTCTCCAACAGCATGGCCCGGCCAAGCGTCTCCTGCACCTCGTCGATGTGATCGCAGACACGGGACAAGGTCGCCGCGTTATAGGGAAGCGGCAACAGATCGTTGAAATGGACGTCCTCATGCGTCGACCAGGCGAGGTGCTCCGAGAACAGCACCGGTTGATAGCGATCGATTAAGCGCTTGAGGCGCCCGAGATGCTCCCGATCGAGCGGACCTTCGCCGCCGATCGAGAGTGCGACGCCATGCAGCGACAGCGGATAGCGGCCGCGAAGCTCACCGAGCAGGCGATGCGGCCGGCCGCCGTCGCCCATATAGTTTTCGGCGTGGACCTCGAAGAAATTCAGGTCATGCTCGCCACTAAGTGCTTCGGGGGCATGCTCGGGCTTGAAGCCCAAGCCCACGCTTGCCCGGTCGAGCCGAGCCGGCTTCGGATCGTCGAAAGGGGTCATGCCTCAATCCGTTCCTTGGCGGGCGGTAGCGGGCCGACGAATCCCGCCGGCCCTTCCGCGATCTCCTTCGAGGCTAGGCCGGGCGCTTGATCGGCTCGAGCGAGCCCTTGCCGAGCGGCGTGTCGATCGTGGTGCAGGTGCCCTTGGGAACGAGCTTCCAGGCATTGCCCTGATAATCGACCTTGGCGGTCGCGGCGCAGGTGGTGCCCGGGCCGGCGGCGCAGTCGTTCTCGCCCTTCAGCGCAACGCCGAAGCATTTCTCTTTGTCGCCTGCCTGGGCGGTGACGGGCGCGGTCAGGCTCGTAAGCGCCGCGGCGAGCGCGCCGGCAAGGGCAACGGTTACAGTGGCGTGTTTATTCGTCATCGGTGGCTACTCCGTTCTTGAAGCGGTGGACTCGGCAAGCCGAGCATAGCCCGATGAAACAAAGTCCCAGGCGGCAATGGAAATAGCGTTGGGCGATAGACGCGATAGCCCCCGCCTATTGGCGGCTGGCAGGGGGGCCTTTAGCCGCCCCGCAGTTGCACCAGGAGCTCCGCGTTGGGATAACCGTCGGGCGGAAGCCCGTATTTGCTCTGCATGCTGCGGATGGCATCGCGGGTCGCGGCTCCGACCACGCCGTCAATCTTGCCGACGTCGAAACCGCGTCTGGCAAGCAGCTGCTGGAGCTCCTTGGTCTCGGCGAGGCTCAGAGTTTCGACCGGCGCGTTGCCGCGAGCGAGCGCGGGCCCTCCGGCAAGCCGTGTCGCGTAATAGGCCGCGGTCGTGCAATAGACCAGCGACTTGTTCCATTCGAGATAGATGTCGAAATTGGGATAAGTCAGGAAGGCCGGACCGTTCCGCCCCATCGGCAGGTGCAAGCCGACCTGCATATTATCGGCGGGGATCGGCTTGCCGTCCAAATAGGTCACCCCGTGCTGCGACCAGAACGAGCGCGGCTTCTTGATGGTTACGTCGGCCTGGTCCCAGGGCAGATCCGTAGGGACACGCACTTGTTGGAGCCAAGGCTGATTAGGCTTCCAGCCGATCGATTGCAGATAGTTGGCGGCGGAAGCGAGCGAATCCGGCGCGCTCCTGATCAGGTCGCGCCTGCCGTCGCCGTCGAAATCGACGGCGTGCTCGTAATAGTTCTTCGGCTGGAACTGGAACTGGCCGACCTCTCCATGCGCGGGGCCGCGCATCTCGTCGGGCGACAGGTCGCCGCGCTCAACCACTTTGAGCGCATAGATCAGCTGCTCTTGGAATTCCTCTGGACGGCGGCAATCGAAGCTCAAAGTGGCGAGCGAACGCATCGTCTCCATGTTGCCCATCACCTTGCCGAAATCGGTCTCCAATCCCCAGAAGGCGACCAGGACCGGGCCAGGTACGCCATATTCCTGCTCAATCCGGTCGAACACGCCGGCATATTTCTTGAGGAGAGCCGAGCCCGTTTGCAGGCGGTTAGAATTGACCATGCGCCCGGAGAATTGCAGGAAGCTCTGCGCGAACACCGCCTGGCCGCGATCCTTGGCGATCGTGGCGGGGTCATAGGTCACCCCATCGAGAGCGATAGCGACCGTGTTCGGCGAAATGCCTTGCGCCACGGCCTGCTTCTTGAAGCCTTGCAGCCACCTGCCAAATTCGGCGGGACTGGCGCAGGCGGCGAATGCATTGGGCGCAAATCCGATCAGCATCGCCGCGAGGGCGCCGGCGCGCGCTGAAAATTGGATGACCGTGGTCATGGGGTGTCTAGCCATGGTCGCCAGTCAAGCCAGTCGGAACGCCACAGTCAAGCGACGAGGCGGTAAGCCTCGATCTCCTACGGATCGCCTTTTTGAAAGGTCCCCATCAACTCGGCTTGCGCGAGCACGTGGTCCTGCATCGCCGCCTCGAGCGCCGCCTTGTTCAGCGGCGCTGGCGGCAGCGTGATATCCAGCGCATAGAGCTTGTGGAAATAGCGATGCCGCCCGATCGGCGGGCACGGGCCGTGATAGGAATTCTGCTTGCGATCGCTCGTGCCGATCACGG